>NZ_DAMCCR010000045.1:0-31538 GCF_032058845.1 Pseudomonas sp.
CACACGGTCGATTACGTTCCACCTGCCGAGCGCCATGGGAAGGCGCGCGACCTGTTCACACTCTGGTTCAGCACCAACATCGCGCCATTGCCCATCGTCACTGGGGCCATGGTGGTGCAGGTGTTTCACCTCAATCTGTTCTGGGGGTTGATCGCCATCGCCCTGGGGCATCTGCTCGGCGGCGTGGTGATTGCGCTGGCCTCGGCCCAAGGGCCGCAACTGGGCATCCCACAGATGGTTCAGAGCCGCGGCCAGTTCGGGCGCTATGGCGCGCTGCTGATCGTGTTTTTCACGGCACTGATCTACGTGGGCTTCTTCATTTCCAACATCGTCCTGGCGGGCAAGTCGATCCACGGCATCGCCCCGAGTGTGCCGATGCCCACGGCCATCGTGATCGGCGCATTGAGCGCAACGGCGATTGGCGTGATCGGCTATCGCTTCATTCATAGCCTGAACCGCATCGGCACCTGGGTGATGGGCTCGGCGCTGCTCGCCGGCTTCATCATGATGTTCACCCAGGAACTGCCGGCTGACTTCTTCAGCCGCGGCGCCTTCAGCCTGTCGGGCTTCATTGCCACCGTGTCGCTCGGCACCATCTGGCAGATCAGCTTCTCGCCCTATACGTCGGACTACTCGCGCTACCTGCCAAAGGAAATCGGCATTGCCAAGCCGTTCTGGGCCACCTACTTCGGCGCCACCCTCGGTACCATCCTGTGCTTCAGTTTTGGCGCCATCGCCGTGCTGTGCGTGCCCGAAGGCACCGACGCGATGGATGCGGTGAAGCAGGCGACCGGCTGGCTGGGCCCGATCCTGATGGTGTTGTTCCTGCTCAACATCATCAGCCACAACGCGCTCAACCTGTACGGTGCGGTGCTGTCGATCGTCACCGCCATCCAGACCTTCTTCGCCAACTGGAGCCCCAGCATCAAGCTGCGTGTGGTGCTGGCATCGATCATCCTGCTGGGCTGCGGCACAGTGGCGCTGAATGCCTCGGCCGACTTCATCGGGCAGTTCATCGGCCTGATTCTTGCGCTGCTGCTGGTGCTGGTGCCGTGGGCTTCGATCAACCTGATCGACTTCTACCTGATCAAGAAAGGCCAGTACGACATCGCCTCGATCTTCAGTGCCGACGGCGGCATCTATGGGCGCTTCAACCATCACGCGATCATCGCTTATGCCTGCGGGATCCTGGTGCAGTTGCCGTTCGCCAACACCTCGTTGTATGTCGGGCCGTACTCGAACATCGTCGAAGGGGCTGACCTGTCCTGGGTCTTCGGCCTGCTGGTCACCGCGCCGCTGTATTACTGCCTGGCCACGCGTGGCAAGGCGGCCCAGGCAGCCAAGGCCGCAAGACCGGTAGCGGTGAATCGCTGAACTGTGTGATCGCTGCATAACGAAGAAGGGCCGCTCACGCGGCCCTTCTTCGTTAGGGTAGAAAAACCTGATCGGTCAAACCTTGAACTGTGCGACGAGCCCATTGAGGTCGACTGCCAGGCGCGACAGGTCTTGCGCCGCCGCACTGGTCTGGTTGGCGCCGGCAGAAGTCTGCATCGCCAGGTCGCGAATGTTCACCAGATTGCGGTCCACCTCGCGGGCGACCTGGGCCTGCTGCTCCGAGGCGCTGGCGATGACCAAGTTGCGCTGATTGATCGAGGCGATGGCCTCGGCGATCACTTCCAGCGCCTGTCCGGCGCCTTGCGCCACTTCCAGTGTCCCGTTGGCGCGGCCCTGGCTGCTGTGCATGGCACTGACCGCACGGCCGGTGCCGGTCTGGATGCCGGCGATCATTTCCTCGATTTCCTCGGTGGACTTCTGTGTGCGGTGCGCCAGGGCGCGCACTTCGTCGGCGACCACTGCAAAGCCGCGTCCGGCGTCTCCGGCACGAGCGGCCTCGATGGCGGCGTTGAGCGCCAGCAGATTGGTCTGGCCGGCGATGGCGCCGATTACATCAAGGACGCGGCTGATGTCGTTGGCGCGCCCAGCCAGTTGCTCGACTTCCTGGGCGGTGCCGGCCACGTCGCCCACCAACTGCTCGATCGAGGCCAGCGCCTGCCTGACCTGTTCGCGGCCATCGCGGGTGTTCTGATCGGCGCCGCGAGAGGCGTCGGCCGTGCTGACGGCATTGCCTGCCACCTCTTCAACCGCCGCGGTCATCTGGTTGACGGCCGTGGCGGCCTGATCGATCTCGGCGCTCTGCTGGTGCAAGCCACGGCTGGTGTCTTCGGTGACCGTGTGCAGTTCTTCGGACGCGGAGGCCAGTTGGTCGGACGAGGCTGAGATCTGGCGCAAGGTGTTGCGCAAGTTCTGCTGCATGCCGTTGAGGGCTTGCAAGAGCAGGGCAGGTTCATCCCGACCTTGCACCTGGATCGTGTGCGTCAGGTCCCCGCTGGCAACGCGCTCGGCAACGCTGACGGCCTCAGCCAGCGGCACGGTAATACTGCGGGTGAGCAGAAGGGCGATGGCGGCCAGTGCCAGCATGATCACCAGCAGTGCCGCGACGATCACCATGAACGCCTGATCGGCGACATCACTTGATAACTGCGACGCATCTTGCACGCCTTTGCTGTTGTACTGAGCCAAGGTGTTCAGCGCCGCCATCATGGCGTCTGCGGCGTCGGCCAGCGGGCCGATGACCAGGGCCTTGGCCTCATCGTCCTGAGCGCGGGCAATCTGCTGCATGACCTGCGATTGCCCCTCGTGGTAACGCTCCCAAGTGGCGCTGAAGGCGGTGAACAAGGATTTTTCCTGCTCATCGAGCATGGTCTGGCCGTAGGCTTCGATCCGTGTCTGCAGCTCGTTGCTGAGCGCTTCGGTGGCTTCCAGCCCCCGGGTGCGTGTTTCGGGGTCATCGTCAAGCATGGTGCGCAGGGTGAGCGCGCGTACTCGACCGACATCGGTGCCTACCTCGCTGAGCGCCGACATGGCTGGTAGCCAGCTCAGGCGAATATCGTCCGTGGCTTCGTCCATCTGCCGCGTTTCATAGAGCGCGAGCAAGCCCATCATCATCACCAGAACACCCAGGAGGATGAACAGGATGGCGGCTCGCCGACCGATCTTCATGTTACGAAACTGCATGGCTTGCTCCTGAACATTGACGGTAGGTCGCCAAAGCGGGGCATGAGCAACTATCCAAGACCCCAGACGCTGGAGACGTTGCACGGTCAGGCCAGGGTGGTCCTCACCTTCCGCGTGCAGTCAGAAAATGATTACACGGTGCCATCATCCTTGAACAGGGTGTGCGTCGTTTCCCTGAGCGCGAAGGTCGGTTTGCGGCACGACACGGCATGACCGGGTGCAGGCAGGCGCAGGCCTGACGTACCCAACAGTCGTTGGCTTAGGTAGGATGAGCGTTTATTTTCGAATGTCGAGGACACCGTGGACTTTCTTGCCGAGTACGCAAGCTTTCTCGCGAAGACCGCTACCCTGGTCATTGCGCTGCTGATCGTGTTGTCAGCCTTTGTGGGTTTGCGTGGCAAAGGCCGCCGTAAAGCGGGCGGCCAGTTGCACGTCACGCGTCTGAACGATTTCTATAAAGAGCTGCGCGAACGGCTCGAATCCGGCCTGCTGGAAAAGACCGAATTGAAGGCGCTGCGCAAGCAACAGGCCAAGGCCGACAAACGCTCGCGCAAGAACACACCTGTCGAAGCGCAGCGTGTGTTCGTGCTGGATTTCGATGGCGACATCAAAGCCTCCGCGACCGAAAGCCTGCGCAATGAAATCACCGCGCTGCTGACCCTCGCCACGCCTCGGGATGAAGTCGTGCTGCGCCTTGAGAGCGGCGGTGGCCTGGTACACAGCTACGGCCTGGCCGCCTCGCAGCTGGCGCGCATTCGTCAGGCCGGTATCCCCCTGACCGTGTGCATCGACAAAGTCGCTGCCAGCGGCGGCTACATGATGGCGTGTATCGGCCAGAAGATCGTCAGCGCACCGTTTGCGGTGGTCGGGTCGATCGGCGTGGTGGCGCAGGTTCCCAACGTCAATCGCCTGCTGAAAAAGCATGATATCGACGTCGAGGTGCTCACTGCCGGCGAGTACAAACGCACCCTCACGGTATTGGGCGAAAACACCGAAAAGGGTCGGGAGAAGTTTCAGGAAGACCTGGACGTGACCCACGAACTGTTCAAGAACTTCGTCAGCCAGTACCGCCCGCAGTTGCACATCGACGAAGTGGCCACAGGTGAGGTCTGGCTGGGGGTGGCCGCGCTCAATCGACAGTTGGTCGATGAGCTGGGCACCAGCGATGAATACCTCAGCACACGCGCACGCCAATCGCAGTTGTTTCACCTGCATTTTGCCGAACGCAAGACCCTGCAGGAGCGTATCGGCATGACCGCCAGCGGCGCGTTGGAAAGTGCCGTGGTGGGGCTGTGGAGCAAGCTTGGGCGATTGCGTTAACACCTTGAGCGGGTTGAGATTTTTTTAGGGGTGGGGGTTGCAAGGGCCGCTCAATGCGGACATAATGGCCTCCATCGAAACGCAGGCGGCTCTAAAAAGTCGTTTGGTTTCAAGGGGATAGCAAGGTTTCAGCGCTAACTCCGAACTTTGAGGCCGAGTAGCAAAGTGGTTATGCTCCGGATTGCAAATCCGTCTACGCCGGTTCGATTCCGACCTCGGCCTCCATATTCGAAAGCCCCGCAGATTCAGGTCTGCGGGGTTTTTCTTTTGTGCACTAAAAAACAACAGTTCCGAAACTTTTGTGCGGGAGTTCCGAAACTCTGTTGTTTCGTGGGGCTGGCGATGGCACCCACGCGACGGTTCAATAGGCGGTTACAGGCTTCGCCGCTTGCTAAAAGGAGAGCGGTGATGCGTATTGGCGAGAGACTTCGGGCGTTCCAGCTAGGGTTCAATCCGAAGCGCAGGCGATGGGCTGGCATGATCCTGATCGCGCTCGGGATAGCCGGGATGTTTCTCAGTCCGCAAAGCCGCTGGGGCTTGGTGCTTGGAACTGGAATCTACTGGTTCCTCACGGCGTTGCCGCCCGTTCTCGGCGCAAGACGCAAGTGCTGAAGGCGTACCCGTCCAAGATTTCGATCATCGCCAAGGACCCGGCCAGGGCGAAGGCGGCGGACGAAAGCGGCACCGTCAATCGACAGCAAGTGTCGCTCTACGCCATGCAGGGTGCTCAATCCCTATCGAGCAACTTGTTCAGGAGTCCCTGCTGATGAGTGTTTTCATAGCACCCTGGCTGATTGGGTGGAGAGGCATCGCACGCAATGGCGCTCGCGCTAGTGGATCTATCACCATATCCGCCTGAGTAGTGGCTACAGCCTGCTATAAGGCAGATCGCGATGCCAAGTGCAAAAAAACCATTTCTCATAGCCAACCTCTGTCGATGCGTATGGATTGGACGATCACGATAAGCGAAAGGCACATTGACCCGCCCCGCGCGGGCTTTTGCATGCATGGTGAGAACCCTGCTCCTCAATGGTGAAATCCGATAGGCCCTCGTCTTGCTCCCCCTGGAGCGTCGCACGCCTCATCACACTGCCTGCTCAAGCTGGCGTCCAACGCTCAATCTTGTCAGTTCGATGCAATGTCGCTACTGTCGATGCATGACTAGTGATTGCCTCACCTCGACCACCCCCCACACCACCGCTGGAAGCGGAGCGTGCGAGGTGTCGTGAGCCAGTAGCAGACGAACTTCAAAGGCCCGCCAGCAATGGACAGGGCCTTTTTTGTGCCCTGGCGTCGTTGGCTCAAACGCGAGGAAATGCCCCATGCACGCGCTATTGATACTTGATCTCCAAGTTGGTCTGGTTCACGGCCCGGAAACCCCGTGGCGCTGCGAAGCATTGTTGGAAACACTGAATACGTTGATGCACAGGGCACGCAGCGCGGGTGCTCCGATTTTTCTCGCGCGCCACATCGGGCCCCCTGGCTCTCCGATCGAACCCGGTAGCCCACTCACCATGATTGCCCAGGAACTGGAGCTACTGGGTGGAGAAGTGGTCTTTGAAAAGCAGCGGCCCAATGCCTTCATCCTGACGGGTCTGGCTGAGCATCTGCGCGCTTGTGGCGCCACCGGCGTGGTAGTCACGGGGATGAAAACGCAATACTGCGTCGACAGTACCTGCCGTGCTGCGCGTGATCTGGGCTTCGATACCGTCCTTGTCTCCGACGGCCACACCTGTGCAGATACCCCTCTTATCACAGCCAAGGACATCATCGCGCATCACAACGCAACGCTCGAGGGAGCGTTCTGTCGGGTGGTGCGGGCCAAGGAGTGGAGCTTCTAACAGAACGTGCGAGCACGGGAATGGCCTGACTGGCCACGGCGCTTGCTACCAGCATGCCTTCCCTGTTCCAAACACACCAAGTGATACACTCACCGATCGCGAGCCAGGGAGTGTGATGGATGGGTAGATGGCAAAAGCTGCGGGCACTCACTGTGCTCATAACGCCGACCAGGTCTCGAACTGCTGCATGCGTGTGGTTCGTGCTCTGGCTGTTGACTCTGCGCTATGCCGAGCCCTCTGCATCCTTGATCATATACATGTTGCCGTTGGGTATTGTGCTGTTTGCGCTGGGCCCGCTGGATCTGCTGCCCGAACGCTGGCCGACGCTGAATTTCTGCATGAATGCCATAGCTACGGGCCTCTTTTTCGTCAGCCTCATGTTCGCAACCGCCGCGCTGTCTTTTGAGCTGCCATGGGAGAAGGGCGCAAGAACCGTCTTCTGTTTCAGCGGTTGGGCAATAGAGCTGTTCGTCTTTCACAAGGCATTGCCCTGGATAAAGAAATCGCCTTTTCATCGGCTGGGCGAGGACCGCATCGCGTATTCCCCGCCTGTGGACAGACAGGGCGCCGATCGGGACTGAGAGCTTTCAGGGTCCTGGCGTTGTTCTGGTTGAAATAACGCTCAATATTTCACATCCCTCGTCGATAGCCTCAGTACACAATTGCGGCCTTCGAGAACCACCATGTTTTTAAAAAATGCTCGTCTTTCCACCAAGCTCTTGACGGCGTTCGGGATCTGCGCCGTGATCACGTTGGGTGTCGGCCTGTTGGGTAGCCGTGGTGTGAGTCAGATGTCGCAGAGCCTGGGTTTGGTGTTTTCCAATAACCTCGTCTCGGTGGCGAAAACCGCCGAGGCACGTTCTGAGGCAATCGCTCAGCAACGCGACATCTATGCGCTGATCACGGCCACCGCTGAAGGGGCTACGCAACAAACCAAGGACGGCATTTTACAGACCATGGCTGCCAGCCAGGCCGCCAGTGAGCGCGCCTTCGCCCTCTACCGACAGACGCCGCTGGAAGATGACGAGCGCGCAGCCGGTGACCAGATGGAGAAGGACTGGCCGGCGTACCAGCAGCAGGTTCAGAAGGTGCTGGCGGCAATCAGCGCCAATGATCTGCCAACGGCTCGTGGCTTGATCTCGGGTGAGATGGCCGAGGTGTACAAGAAGGTCATGGCCGAATTCACCACCATCGTCGATTCGAACAACCGCCAGATCAAGCAAGGCGGTATGGATGCAGCCGACCAGGAGCAGCAGGTGTCCATGACGCTTTACGTGGGCATTCTGTTTGCCTTCATTGCGGCGTTCGCAATGGGGATTCTGGTGAGTCGTCTGGTCGGCCGGCCGATCAGCGCAGCCGTTGCTTCGGCGCAGCTGATTGCTGGCGGTGATCTGAGCCAGTCCATCAGGAGCGATGCTGGTGATGAAACAGGCCAGCTGATCAATGCGCTGGGCGGCATGCAGGACAGCCTCAAGCAGACCCTCCATCAAATCTCCGATGCGGCCAATCAGCTGGCTTCGGCGGCGGAAGAGCTCAACAGCGTCACGGAAGATGGTAGCCGCGGGTTGCTCAAGCAGAACGACGAGATTCGCCAGGCCGCCACCGCGGTCAATCAGATGACGTCATCGGTCGATGAAGTGGCGCGTAACGCTGTCTCGACGTCCGAAGCCTCGCGGACCGCCTCCGACCAGGCCAATCGCGGTGTGACGCAAGCGCGCGATGCGGTAACGGCAGTCAACGACGCCACGGTGGAAATTCAGGGTTCATCCACTACCGTTGAACAGCTGGCAGGGCAGGTCAAGGAAATCGCCAAGGTGCTCGACGTCATCCGTGGCATTGCCGAGCAAACCAACCTGTTGGCGCTCAACGCGGCCATCGAAGCCGCGCGGGCCGGCGAGCAGGGGCGCGGTTTTGCCGTGGTGGCCGATGAGGTGCGTGCGCTGGCAGCCCGCACCCAGGCATCGACCGTGGAAATCGAGCAGATGATTGGCGACGTGCAATCCCGGGCGGATCAAGCGGTCGTGGCAATGGGCAAAAGCCAGTCGCTGGTGGCCAATACCCAGCATCTTGCAACGGCGACGGGTGAGGCGCTCGAGCAGATTGCGACGGGTATCGCCAGCATCAACGATCGCAACCTGGTGATCGCCAGCGCCTGTGAAGAACAGGCGCAGGTTGCGCGTGAAGTCGACAAGAACCTTGTCAACATCCAGGACCTGTCGACACAGACGGCTGCAGGTGCACACCAGACCACCGCCTCGGCACAGGAGCTGTCGCGTCTGGCCGTGTCGTTCAATGACTTGGTAGGGCGTTTCAAGTTGTAAGCAAAGACGGGTGCTCCTGGCGTCGTCAAGAGCGCCAAAGTTGGCCCGTGCTGCACGGTGCCTGGTGTGCCAGAACGGCGCGATCAGCGCAAAAAAACCCGCATACGGCAGTGTGCGGGTTTTTTCTTGCGGTAGTCATGACCGGCTGAAGGCTGAACATGACTCATGCGGTGCGGCGAAGCACGGTGCAGATCCAGCGATGGTTAACCCGGCAGGGCGTACGCAGGAAGATAATGTCGGCAACGCGTTTGAGCCCCTGTTTACGGAGTTTGGCGGCCAGTTGTACGAGTGTGGCGGCTTCAAAAGTCATGGCTGTTACCTCGTCAATGCTACTGGGTTCCTAATTCTTGACTCGGCGGACAGCGATGGAATTCAGGTTTTTTTTCAATGCCCGACCAGCGGCGTAGGCGATTGAAAATTCAGGCAAAAGAAAACCCGCCGGGAGCGGGCGGGTTAAAAAATTAGAACGTACGAAGCAGTTTCAGAATGCCTGTGCAGTTGTCAGTAAAGCGTGAAGAGAATGTCGCGAGCGTGTGACAAACCTGCCGAGCAGGCAAAAAAAACCGCTCCGGATGGGGAGCGGTTCAACGATGCTTGAAGGGTAGCCACTGCAGGCTAGTGCCACAGGGTTATCTCAGGATTAACAAGTGATGGATTGATTTGGCGCGCCGTCCATTTTATACAGACAGCATTTTCCTGGAGACGCCTGATGCGTGACGATGACGATATTCATGAGCCGGAACACGATCACCTGTTGGATCGCGAGTTCTTTGAAGATGACGGCGAATGTGAGCCTGAAGCGCATCCTTTCGATGTGATCGATGACGACGAGATCGATGAAGAAGAATTCGATCATCCGGCCTGGCATGATGATCCTGATGACTGAGTCAGCGCTTGGGCGATGCCCCAGAGGGCTGACAGCGCTTGATTGGAGAGGGCGTGCCGCCTACGCAAATCGCAGGCAAAAAAAGAACGCCGATCAGGCGTTCTTTTGCAATCAGATGGTGCGAGTGGCGGGACTCGAACCCGCAAGGCTCACGCCGACAGATTTTAAGTCTGCTGTGTATACCAATTCCACCACACTCGCACAGTTGAAAGGGTCCGCAGACCAGCAGCTTCACTGAGCGAAGTGCCTTGCAATCAAGCGCGCTTTATAACTCAGCGTTATAGCGGAGTCAACCCATGGGGCTCATGGCCGTATAGACGCGGCTGCCTGCCGCAGCTCGTCTGCGGAGGCGCGCAAGCCGTCCAGTTGACCGTTCATGGCCTGAACCTCACCGCCATGATCGGCGTGTTGCAAGTAACGGGCATGGCCAGCGAGTGCTTGGCATAGCGCATCGAGTTCAACGGCAGTGCGCATCAGATCATCTTTGATCCCGCGCATACGCAGGTTCGCTACCATCACCCATCCTCGTGTCTTGACCACGGTCGGTCGCTGCGGTGCACATGATAGTGGATAGCCCGGACACTGCCTCGTGAAAACTGAAAAGTGTACGGGCCAGGCGCGATCAGTGCGGTTCGTCGGCCTGGTCGGGCGCGGGCTTGCCCGCCTGAATGCGGTTGTAGATCTCCTCTCGGTGCACCTGGATATCCTTGGGTGCATCGATGCCGATCCTCACTTGCATCCCCTTCACGCCCAGAATGGTGACTTTGATGTCGTCGTTGATGACGATCACTTCGCCAACCTTGCGGGTGAGTATCAGCATGTAGTTCTCCTTGGGTGATGTCTCTGGCCGATGAGCGCAAGGCCCAGCGGTGGGGGTGTGGCCCTCGTCCTTCCTAATAAAGACGCTTTCAGCAAGGGGTAATTCCACTGGAAGACAAATTCGCTAGCGCTCAGGCCACACGCGATGATGGGCGACAGCGTGTGCCTGTCGCCAATGTCGCTTGAGGGCAAGGATAAGGCGGTTGACCGCGTAAGTGAAATCGCCAGGCATCATGGATGGCATAGAGCGCTTCAATCGGCAATCGGTGTGCTCTCCAACTGCTGCAGAAAATGCAGCAACGCCACTTCCTCGCTTTCCATACCCTTGCGCTTGCGCACCTTGGGCAGCGCCTCAAGATGGCCAAGCACGAAGTGCTCCAGCACAGCCGGGTGGATGTAGCACTTGCGGCAGACCGCCGGCGTGTTGCCCAGGCGTGAAGCCACCTGACGCACGATGTCTGCCATGTGCCGTTTGGCATGGGTTTCCGGTTGCCAGGCCAGGGGCCGCAACAAGCTCAGGGCCAGGCTGCTGCCGGCCCAGGTGCGGTAATCCTTGGCGGTGAAATCGGCGCCGGTCAGTGCCTGCAGGTACTGGTTCACGTCGCTTGAGCCGATTCGATGGCGTTCACCGTCCTCATCGATGTACTGGAACAGTTCCTGCCCGGGCAGGTCCTGGCAGCGTTTGACCAGCCCGGCGAGGCGGCGGTCGCGTACCGTGATGCTGTGTTCAACGCCGCGCTTGCCGCGAAACTCGAAGCGGATCGTGCTGCCTTTGACCTGCACATGACGATTACGCAGCGTGGTCAGGCCGTAGGATTGGTTGTCCTTGAGGTAGCGTTCATTGCCGATGCGAATCAGCGTCTGGTCGATCAGACTGACCACCAGTGCCAGCAACTTGGTACGGTCCAGCCCAGGTCTGCTCAAGTCTCGCTCGACCTTGCGTCGCAGCGCCGGCAGGGCTTGCGCGAAGGCCAGCATGCGTCCGTATTTGTGCGCATCACGCAGTTCGCGCCATTCAGGGTGGTAGCGGTACTGCTTGCGTCCGCGCGCATCCAGGCCGGTGGCCTGCAAGTGGCCCTGCGGGTCGATGCAGATCCATACCTGGGTGTAGGCCGGAGGGATGGCCAATGAGTCGATGCGCTTGAGCGTCAGTTCGTCCTTGATGCGCTTGCCGTCGGCATCGTGATAGATGAAACGGTCGCGCCAACGCTTGCGGGTCAGGCCCGCGTGGGAGTCTTCGACGTAGTGCAGTGACGCGGGCAGTGGGCAGTCGAGCATGGCGGCGTCCAATCGTGAGTTATCCGGTGGACAACGCCGCTTGCCTGGATGCTCAGCCGAGAATCGCCACTGACTTGATTTGCGCCCACAACTGTTGTCCGGGATGGATGCCTAGCTGATCCGACGAGTAGCGGGTGATGCGCGCCAGCAAGGTATTACCGCCAACCTCCAGGCTGACGAGTACGTGCGCCGGATTGTCGGCAGCCTGCAGTTCGCGCACCTGCACGGGCAGGCGATTGAGGATGCTCGAGGTCTGGTCCGCCGCCAGCGCCAGGCTGACGTCGCGGGCCTGGATCTTCACCCGCAGGGTGGTGCCGGGCGCCCGTGCTTCATGGGCGATGCGCAACGAACTGCCGTTCAGGCCGGGCAAGCGCAGGTCCAGCAACTGGTACTCAGCATCGAAGCTCGTCACCTGGCCCGTCAGCACGACGCCGGCATCGTCGGCCTGGCTCAGCGGCAGGTCGAGCCGTGCCAGCAACTCGGGCAGGGGGCCACTGGCCTGAGCACGGCCTTGCTCCAGCAACACCAGGTGATCGGCCAGGCGCACCACTTCATCCTGACTGTGGCTGACATAAACCACCGGGATGTCCAGCTCGCCATGCAGACGCTCCAGGTAGGGCAGGATTTCCCGTTTGCGCGGCCCGTCCAGGGCGGCCAGGGGTTCATCCATCAGCAGCAGCCTGGGGCTGCTCAGCAAAGCCCGGGCGATGCCGACCCGCTGCGCCTCGCCGCCGGACAGTGTCGCGGGCCTGCGCGCCAGCAAGTGGCCGATGCCCAGCAGCTCGCAGGCCTGATCGAGCCCTACCTTGCGCTGGGCCGCCGGCACGCGGCGCCAGCCGAACTCAAGGTTGCCGCGCACCGACAGGTGAGCGAAGAGGCTGGGCTCCTGGAATACGTAACCGATCGGGCGCAGGTGCGGCGCGACGAACACCTGGCGCGCGGAGTCTTGCCACACCTCGCCGTTGACCTCGATAAAGCCGTCGCTGGCGCGTTCCAGGCCGGCCAGACAGCGCAGGCATGAGGTCTTGCCGGAACCGGAATGGCCGTACAGTGCGCTGATGCCGCGGCCAGGCAGCTGTAGGTCGACGTCAAGGGTAAAGTCTTCACGCTGCAAGCGCAGGCGTGCATGAATGGGGGAGGGCATGTCAGCTCCAGCCGGCTTTGTCACGGCGCCCGGCATACAGCATCAGCAGCACCAGGAATGAGAACACCAGCATCGCGCCGGCCAGCCAGTGCGCTTGGGTGTACTCCATGGCTTCGACGTGATCGAAGATCTGTACCGACACCACACGGGTCTTGTCAGGAATGTTGCCGCCAATCATCAACACCACGCCGAACTCGCCGACGGTGTGCGCAAAACCGAGAATGCTGGCGGTCAGAAAACCGGGCCGCGCCAGTGGCAGCACCACATGAATGAAGGTGTCCCAAGGGCTGGCGCGCAACGTGGCAGCCACCTCCAGCGGGCGCTGGCCGATGGCGGTGAACGCGTTTTGCAACGGCTGCACCACGAACGGCAGCGAGTACACCACCGAGCCGATGACCAGCCCGGTAAAGCTGAACACCACCGTACCCAGGCCCAACGCGACAGTGGCCTGGCCCAGCCAGCCGTGCGGGCCGAGGGCCAGCAGCAGGTAGAAGCCGATGACCGTGGGCGGCAACACCAGCGGCAACGCCACCAGTGCGCCAACAGGGCCACGCAGTGGCGAGCGAGTACGTGCCAGCCACCACGCGATCGGCGTGCCGATCACCAGCAGGATCAGGGTGGTGATGCTGGCCAACTTCAGCGTCAGCCAGATCGCCCCGAGGTCACTGGGGTCGAACATCAGATTTCATAGCCGTACGACTTGATCAGCGCGGCAGCTTTCGGGGTTTTCAAGTAGTCGACCAGGGCCTTGGCAGCAGGATTGTCCTTGCCCTTGGTGAGGATCACCGCATCCTGACGGATCGGTTCGTGCAGGGTGGCCGGAACGATCCACGCGGAACCTTCCGTGACCTTGCCGTCCTTGTAGATCTGCGACAGCGCGACGAAGCCCAGCTCAGCATTGCCGGTGGACACGAACTGATAGGCCTGGGTGATGTTCTGTCCTTCGACCAGCTTCGCTTTGGTGGCTTCGGTCAACTTCAGCTTTTCCAGCACCTGGGTGGCGGCCAGGCCGTAGGGCGCGGCTTTAGGGTTAGCGATGGACAGGTGCTTGAAGTCGTTTTTACGCAGCACTTCGCCCTTGGCGTCGACATAGCCCGGTTTGGCAGACCACAGCGCCAAGGTGCCGATGGCGTAGGTGAAACGTGAGCCTGGAACGATGGCCTTTTCCTGTTCGAGCTTGGCCGGGGTGGTGTCGTCGGCGGCGAGGAACACTTCAAACGGTGCGCCGTTCTGAATCTGCGCATAGAACTGGCCAGTGGAGCCGAACGAGGCCTGGAGGGTGTGGCCCGTGTCTTTCTCGAAGTCCTTGGCCAGCGCTTGAATAGGCGCGGTGAAGTTGGCCGCCACGGCCACCTGGACATCGTCGGCCCAAGCGTTGCTCAGGGTGAACAGGGCGGTGAGGGCAAACAGGGTAGGGCGAATGCGCATCGAGCGGTCTCCAGCGGCAGGTTTATCGTTATGGCGGCAACTATATAGCGATTGGCCTGCTTGCGGGAAGGGTACTCGGCAGCACTGGAATCGAGGATGCGCGTTCTAGCGCCGCAAGTGCGCCAGAGCGGCCGTGGCGATCTCCAGGGTCAGGTCGTGTGCGGGCAGTTCGCGGCCCAGGCGCAGCCCCTGGCCGGCCCACTGGTTGCTGAAATCGCTGCTGCCGGTGGCTTCACTCAGCGCCCGCAGTGGCATCAGCGCGCCGCCAGCGAGCGGGAATGCCGGCGCCAGCGCAGTCATGGGCCCTAGCTCGCGCATCAGGCGGGTATTGATGCCGCGTGCCGGGCGCCCGGTGAACAGGTTGGTCAGGGCGGTGTCGGCTGCAGTCGCGGTATTCAGCGCCTGGCGATGGTTGGCCGACACCTTGGCCTCTGGGCAGAACAGGTACGCCGTACCCATCTGCACCGCACTGGCGCCGAGCGCCAGCGCTGCCACCAGGCCGCGGTGGTCACCCACGCCGCCCGCTGCGATCACCGGCACGCTCACGGCATCGACCACCTGCGGGAGTAAAGCGAAGGTGCCGACCTGCGTGGTGATGTCGTCGCTGAGAAACATGCCGCGATGGCCACCTGCCTCATACCCCATGGCGATGATCGCATCGCAGCCATGCTGTTCCAGCCAGAGCGCTTCGGCCACCGTGGTGGCGCTGGAAATCACCTTCGCCCCGGTGGCCTTGACCCGCGCCAGCAAGGGCGCTGCCGGCAGGCCGAAATGGAAGCTGACCACCTCCGGACGCAGTGCCTCGACCCATTGGCAGCTCTGCTCATCGAAGGGCTGGCGATTCGATACCGGGGTGGGCGCCTGCAGGTCCGCACCCAGCTCGATGTAATAGCGGGCCAGTGCCTGCTTCCAGGCCTCGGCGCGCGCGGCGTCGGGCTCAGGGGGCTGGTGACAGAAGAAATTGAGGTTCAGCGGCCCCGTGCAGGCTTGGCGAAAGGCCGTCACCTCGGCACGGGTCTGGTCGGCATCCAGCATCGCGCAGGGCAGGGCCCCCAATCCGCCCGCGCGGCCCACCGCGATCGCCAGCGCCGAGCCACTGGCACCGGCCATCGGCGCTTGCAGAATCGGCAACTCGATGCCGAACAGGTCAAGGATTCGCGTATCGGGCCAGCGCGACATGGAGCCTCCTGGGTTGGGCGTTATGGGGCAGACTCTACAGCGATTTGCTGACCTGGATGTCGCTGATCTTGGCCACATCATCACCGTGGATCTTGCGCAGCGCATCCAGGGCCTGCTCGGGGGAGTCGTCACTCATCACAGCGAAGTCCCAGCGACGCTGGCCATCGAGCTTGTACTTGATCACGTATTTGAGGTTCTGGGTCATGGCGGCTTATCTCAGCTGGGACGAGGAGCGTCGGATGATCTTGATCTTGTGCGTGAATGCGGGCTTGCGCGTTACCGAAATCGCCCGGGTGGTCACGGTGTCGAGGGTGATGTTCCAGTAGCCAGAGCTCGGCACATTGATCTTGGCCGGGAACTTGTCGAAGGCGCCGCCGTGGTAGGTGTGCCGTCCGCCATTCTTGAAGCTGCGGAAGTTGGCGTCATTCATCAGACGGATGTTGCAGGGCTGGGAAGACTCGATGACGACGATGTCGTCTTCATTCAAGTGTTCGCGTTGATGGATGAATTTCATGGGGTGCTCCGCAAGTCACAGTCTGCAAAACGCCAACTTTATCACGATGTCAGCAGAGGCTGCCGGCTTGCCCGGCGGCGCGTGCAGACCAAGGGAGCAAAACGCATGCGCGACGGTCAATAGCTGTTTGGAACCTTTAGGGACTCGCAGATGAAATGGGTTGTAGCTGCACTTACGCTGACGCTCACGGGATGCGCCAGTGTGTCGGAACTCGAACAATCGCACGAAACCATGGACGTGATCTCTGGCAAGTCGCCGCGTGAGTACGCTGACTGCGTGAAGCAGGAGCTGGCCAGCAGCCGTGATCCTTTGACCGAAGAGCAGCGCGGTGATGGCCTGCGCCTGATCGTGCCGCAAAAGCTTGGCGCCGGCGCCGGGCCTGCGGCGCTGGTCGAGATCGATAAACGCAGCAATGGCAGCGCGATCAAGCTGCGTGAACGGTTGAGCAATTTTCCGCTGCGTCCCGGCGACGTACGCAAGGCGACAACGGCGTGTATTTCCGGCTCTTGAGCCTGCGGCGTGACCGTAATCAGCGGTTTGCAATGCCGCCAGACACACGTTTGGCCCATGCAAATGGGCCTTCGCCAGCCTGTAGCCCGGAACTATCTTCGCAAACGCTGGCCGAAGTGCTTTGACAACGGCGTGGGCCCTGTCGCGGCGGGGCATTGTAAGGTTCCAGCCGCCTGATTAGACTGCGCCAAGTGCCAAATGGCCATACCCTCTTTAAGGACGTTTATGATCAAGAAATGCTTGTTCCCGGCAGCCGGTTACGGCACCCGCTTCCTGCCCGCTACCAAAGCCATGCCCAAGGAAATGCTGCCGGTGGTCAACAAGCCGTTGATCCAGTACGGCGTTGAAGAGGCGTTGGACGCAGGCCTGAGCGAAATTTCCATCGTCACCGGTCGCGGCAAGCGCGCCCTGGAAGACCATTTCGACATCAGCTACGAGCTGGAAAACCAGATCAAGGGCACCGACAAGGAAAAATACCTGGTCGGTATCCGCCGCCTGCTCGATGAGTGTTCTTTCTCCTACACCCGTCAGACCGAAATGAAAGGCCTGGGCCACGCCATTCTGACCGGTCGCCCGCTGATCGGCGACGAACCGTTCGCCGTGGTGCTGGCAGACGACCTGTGCGTCAACCCTGAAGGCGACGGTGTCCTGACCCAGATGGTCAAGTTGTACAACCAGTTCCGCTGCTCGATCGTGGCGATCCAGGAAGTCGACCCGCAGGAAACGCACAAGTACGGCGTGATCGAAGGTTCGATGATCCGCGACGACATCTTCCGTGTCACCAACATGGTCGAGAAGCCCAAGCCGGAAGACGCTCCGTCCAACCTGGCGATCATCGGTCGCTACATCCTGACCCCGGACATCTTCGACATCATCGAGAACACCGAGCCAGGCAAGGGTGGCGAAGTGCAGATCACTGACGCGCTGATGAAACAAGCGCAAAGCGGCTGTGTGATTGCCTTCAAGTTCAAGGGCAAGCGTTTCGACTGCGGCGGCGCCGAAGGCTACATCGATGCCACCAACTTCTGCTTCGAGAATTACTACAAGTCCGGCAAAGCCTACTGATCGTCGGTCACGCCACGCAGTGTTCGCTGCGTGATGCTGCCAACGGGTGCAGGCACCCGTTGGTTCTGCTGCACACGGCCGATTCGATCGGCAGCCACCACCCCGGGTCAATGCCAGTCAGTTAAGCAAAATCGGATTTCTGTAGATGCGGCGTCTGCAAGATCCTTAACTGGCAGGCAATGACCTTGGGGTGGTTTTTTTTTGGGAGTTGCAACAATGGCCTACGATTTTGATCTGTTCGTCATCGGTGCCGGGTCCGGCGGCGTGCGCGCTGCGCGGTTCGCGGCCGGTTTTGGCGCCAAGGTCGCGGTGGCGGAAAGCCGCTACCTGGGTGGCACGTGCGTTAACGTGGGCTGCGTGCCGAAGAAATTGCTGGTCTATGGCGCGCATGTCGCCGACGAGCTCGAGCAAGCCTCGGCGTATGGCTGGAGCCTTGAAGAAGGGCACTTTGACTGGGCGACGCTGATCAGCAACAAGAACCGGGAGATCGAGCGTCTCAACGGTATCTACCATAACCTGCTGGTCAACAGCGGGGTCAATCTGCTGCAAGGTCACGCACGCATGACCGGCCCTAATGAAGTGGAGGTCGACGGCCAGCGCTACAGCGCCGAACGCATCCTCATCGCCGTGGGCGGCTGGCCGCAGGTGCCGGACATTCCGGGCAAGGAGCTGGCCATCACCTCGAACGAGGCGTTCTTCCTCAAACAGCTGCCAAAGCGCACGCTGGTGGTCGGTGGCGGCTACATCGCCGTGGAGTTCGCCGGCATCTTCCAGGGCCTCGGCAGCGCCACCACGTTGCTGTACCGCGGTGAACTGTTCTTGCGCGGCTTTGACGGCTCGGTGCGCAGCCACTTGCAAGAAGAGCTGGAAAAGCGTGGCCTGGACCTGCAGTTCAACAGCGACATCAAGCGGATCGACAAGCTCGAAGACGGCAGCCTGAAAGCCACCCTCAAAGATGGCCGCGAGCTCATCGCCGATTGCGTGTTCTACGCCACCGGCCGGCGTCCGATGCTCGACAATCTGGGCCTGGAACACACCGGCGTGGAGCTCGACGAGCGCGGCTATGTGCGCGTCAACGAGCACTATGAAACCACCGAGCCTTCGATCCTGGCCATTGGCGACGTGATCGGCCGCGTTCAGCTCACGCCCGTGGCCCTGGCCGAAGGCATGGCCGTAGCGCGCCGGTTGTTCAAGCCAGAGCAGTTCCGCCCGGTCGACTACAAGAACATCCCTACCGCCGTGTTCAGCCAGCCGCCCATCGGCACTGTTGGCCTGACCGAGGAAGAGGCCATCGACGCCGGCCACAGGGTACAGATCTTCGAAAGCCGCTTCCGGCCCATGAAGCTCACCCTGACCCAAAGCCAGGAAAAAACCCTGATGAAGCTGGTGGTCGATGCCGATACCGACCGCGTACTGGGTTGCCACATGGTCGGGCCGGACGCGGGCGAGATCGTCCAAGGTCTGGGCATTGCGCTCAAGGCAGGTGCCACCAAGCAGATGTTCGACGAGACCATCGGTGTGCACCCGACCTCGGCGGAAGAGTTCGTGACGATGCGCACGGCAACGCGCTGATCGGTATGAGCGTCGTTTGCCCGCCCTGCAGGATTCGACCGCAGGGCGGGTGCCTTCCGCAGCTTCTCTTCTATGGGCGCAGCGCTTTATAGCCAAAACCAATGACCAACATGAGCTTTGCCAATGAGCCTTTATCGGCCTCGTTGGTTAGGATTTCCTCCGTCAACTGATTTCAAACCCCTACGAGGAAACGTCTGATGCCAATCATCAACAGCCAGGTCAAACCGTTCAACGCCACTGCTTACCACAACGGCGAATTCGTCCCAGTGAGCGAAGCCAACCTGAAAGGCAAGTGGTCCGTCGTGTTCTTCTACCCGGCTGACTTCACCTTCGTCTGCCCAACCGAACTGGGTGACCTCGCTGACAACTACGCCGAATTCCAGAAGCTGGGCGTGGAGATCTACGGCGTGTCGACCGACACCCACTTCACCCACAAAGCCTGGCACGACACCTCCGACACCATCGGCAAGATCAACTACCCGCTGATCGGCGACCCGACCCACATCATCTCGCGCAACTTCGATGTGCTGATCGAAGAAGCCGGTCTGGCTGACCGTGGCACCTTCGTGATCAACCCCGAAGGCCAGATCAAGATCGTCGAACTCAACGACGGCGGCGTAGGCCGCGACGCCAGCGAGCTGCTGCGCAAGGTCAAGGCTGCCCAGTACGTTGCCGCTCACCCAGGCGAAGTCTGCCCGGCCAAGTGGAAAGAAGGCGAAGCCACCCTGGCGCCATCGCTGGACCTGGTCGGCAAGATCTAAGCCGATGTGCACAACGCGGGCGGTCGTCAGCCGCCACAGCTGAACCACGTACCGCCCCGTAAAACGCCCGGGCGACTTCGCCTGGGCGTTTTTGTATCCGAGATTTGTAAAAAGGAATCGCCCGTATGTTGGACGCCACGCTTAAATCGCAACTGAAAACCTACCTGGAGCGGGTCACCCAGCCGATCGAGATCGTTGCCTCCCTCGACGACGGCGCGAAGTCCCGCGAAATGCACGACCTGCTGGTGGAAATTGCCGGCCTGTCGAACCTCATTACCCTGAGCGCGGATGGCGAGGACGTGCGTCGTCCCTCGTTCTCGCTCAACCGCCCGAATGGCGAGATCAGCCTGCGCTTTGCCGGCATCCCCATGGGCCACGAATTCACCTCCCTGGTACTGGCCCTGCTGCAAGTCGGCGGCCATCCCTCCAAGGCCAGCAGCGAACTGATCGAACAGATTCAGGAGCTGCAAGGCGAATTCAACTTCGAGACCTACTTCTCGCTGTCGTGCCAGAACTGCCCGGACGTGGTCCAGGCGCTGAACCTCATGGCCGTGCTCAATCCCAACGTGCGCCATGTGGCGATCGACGGGGCGCTGTTCCAGGCCGAGGTCGACGCGCGGCAGATCATGGCCGTACCGAGCCTGTACCTCAACGGTGAGCCGTTCGGCCAAGGCCGCATGGGTCTGGAAGAAATCGTCAACAAGCTCGACAGCCAGGCGGGCAGCCGCCAGGCCGAGAAGCTCGATGCCAAGGCCGCGTTCGACATGCTGGTGGTCGGCGGTGGCCCTGCCGGTGCTGCGGCGGCCATCTATGCAGCGCGTAAAGGCATCCGCACCGGCGTCGCGGCCGAGCGCTTCGGCGGGCAGGTGCTCGACACCATGGCCATCGAAAACTTCATCTCCGTGCAGGAGACCGAAGGGCCGAAGCTGGCGACTGCGCTGGAAGAGCACGTCAAGCAGTACGACGTCGACATCATGAACCTGCAACGCGGTGAAGCCTTGCTGCCCGCCACCGACGGCGGCCTGCACCAGGTCCGCCTGGCCAGCGGCGCCACGCTAAGCGCCAAGACCGTGATTCTGGCCACCGGTGCGCGCTGGCGGGAAATGAACGTGCCGGGCGAGCAGCGCTATCGCAACCGCGGCGTGGCGTACTGCCCACACTGCGACGGCCCGCTGTTCAAGGGCAAGCGCGTGGCGGTGATCGGCGGCGGCAACTCCGGCGTGGAAGCCGCTATCGACCTGGCCGGGATCGTGGCCCATGTCACATTGATCGAATTCGACAGCCAGTTGCGCGCCGACGCCGTGCTGCAACGCAAGCTGCACAGCCTGCCGAACGTCAAGGTCATCACCAGCGCCCTGACCCGCGAAGTGCTGGGCGATGGGCAGAAGGTCAGCGGCCTGCGCTATCAGGACCGCACCACCGATGCCGAGCACGAACTGGCGCTCGAAGGCATCTTCGTGCAGATCGGCCTGCTGCCCAACACCGATTGGCTCAAGGGCACGGTCGAGCTGTCGCCGCGCGGCGAAATCATCGTCGACGCCAAGGGCCAGACCAACATCCCCGGCGTATTCGCCGCGGGTGACGTCACCACGGTGCCGTACAAGCAGATCGTCATTGCGGTAGGCGAGGGCGCCAAGGCTTCGCTGGCGGCGTTCGATCACCTGATCCGCACCTCGGCACCGGCCTGATACACCCCGGCTTTACCACTGCGCCGCCCCGGCTTCAACGGGGCGGCGCAGTGGTGTCTGGGGTTTGGCCGGTATGCCGCAGCGGGGCTGCGCTATAGTCGGCGTTTGCCCACGCCTGATGGAGAACCGCCGGTGACCGAATACAGCGCTTTCAAGGTCGAGCTGACCGATCACATCGCCCACGTGCAGATCAATCGGCCAGACAAGGCCAACGCCATGAATGCGGCGTTCTGGAGCGAGATCGTCGACATTTTCCAGTGGATCGACGACACCGATGCGGTACGCGCCGTGATCATCAGCGGTGCGGGCAAGCATTTCTCGGCCGGCATCGACCTGGCGCTGCTGGCCTCGGTGGCAAGCGAGCTCGGCAACGACGTGGGCCGCAATGCCCGCCAGCTGCGTCGCACCATCGTGCGCATGCAAGCGTCGTTCAACGCCGTGGATCAGTGCCGCAAGCCTGTGCTCGCGGCGATCCACGGCTATTGCATTGGCGGCGCCATCGACCTGGTATCGGCGTGTGACATGCGCTATTGCAGCAGCGATGCGCAGTTCGCCATCAAGGAAGTCGACATGGGCATGGCAGCGGACGTGGGCACCTTGCAGCGCCTGCCACGCATCATCAGTGACGGCCTGCTGCGTGAGCTGGCCTACACCGGGCGCTGGGTCGACGCCGCTGAGGCGCAGCGCATTGGCCTGGTCAACCAGGTGTACGCCGAACCGCACGCCTTGCTCGACGCTGTGCTGGCCATTGCCCACCAGATCGCTGGCAAATCCCCGCTCGCCGTCACGGGCACGAAGGCCATGCTCAGCTACATGCGCGATCACCGCATCGACGATGGGCTCGACTACGTCGCCACGTGGAACGCTGCCATGCTGCAGTCCGAAGACCTGCGCATCGCCATGGCGGCGCACCTCAGTAAAAAGACGCCGACTTTCGCGGACTAGACGTTGTCCGAGTTGAAAGCAGGGTTTGCCGGTCTGCCTTGAACACGCGTTAGCGAGGCGTTTTGGCCTGCCGCCAGCGCTTCGCGCTAACGCCGCCTGCCGCCGATGTGAACCCACGCCGCTCGTGCCCGCGTCAATGGACGCACGCTTTAAGGAAATTGCCATGTCAGTCAGCTGGACCACTGCAGTCATCGACCCCCAGACCCCAGGCGGCCTGGCCGTCGTGCACAGCCCTGAAGGTTTTCTGGCCGACGCCCATGGCGTGCTCTTCCCGCGCCAGTGGCTGATCCGCCAGGCCTTAGACGTGTTGGCAGAACACGGCATCGGCTACCTTGACGGTCAGCCGGTGTTTCTTTACGAGATGGGTGCAGCTGTGGAGCTGCCAGGCCACGAGTGGCGTGGCCTGCGCCAGTTCATGCTGGAAGGTGATGCACAGATCTACCGCGTTCTGGGTTACGCCGCGCAGATCGGCACCTGGGCGCGCGAGCACCGTTTCTGCGGCAGCTGCGGTCAGCCGACGACGCAGATTCGCTGGGAGCGCGCCATGCATTGCCCCGCCTGCAACCTGCGCAACTATCCGCGCATCTCACCGAGCATGATCGTGTTGATCACGCGCGGTGATGAGGTTCTGCTGGCTCGCTCGCCGCGGTTCGTCACGGGGGTGTACAGCACACTGGCAGGCTTCGCCGAGCCGGGGGAGTCTGCCGAGCAGTGCCTGGAGCGGGAGGTGTTCGAGGAAGTGGCGCTGCAGGTGCGCAACATCCAGTACGTTGGCAGCCAGTGCTGGCCGTTTCCGCACTCGATGATGCTGGGGTTTCATGCCGAATATGCGGGCGGGGAGATCGTCATGCAGGCCGACGAGATCGAGGACGCGCAGTGGTTCAGCGTCCACGACCTGCCGCCGCTGCCCGCCAGCCGGTCGATCGCCCGGCACCTGATCGACCTGTATGTCGCCCGGCGCCTAGGCCTGGCCGAACCAGTGCTGCCAGGCTAGACGTACCGTCAGCGCCAGCACGACGGCGATGAACACCGGGCGGATGAACTTGTTGCCGCCCTTGATCGCCGTGCGTGCGCCGAAGTACGCGCCCACCATCACCGACAGGCCCATGACCAGGCCAACCAGGTAATCGACCTGGCCAGAGAGCATGAACACGGTCAGCGCCGCAATGTTGCTGACAAAGTTCATGCTCCGCGCCACACCGCTGGCACGGACCAGGTCGATGGGGTAGAGCAGCAGCGTGCTGACCGTCCAGAACGCACCGGTCCCGGGGCCGGCGACGCCGTCGTAGAAGCCCAGCGTGAAGCCCTGCGGGGCCTGCCAGGTTTTCTTGATCGGTGCGTCGGCATCCAGCGGCGCCTTGGGCGTGCCGCCGAACAGCAGGTACAGACCGCAGGCGAACACCACCACCGGGAGCATCTTGTTCAGCCACTCGGCCGGTAGATAATGTGCGACCACTGCGCCTGCCAGGGCGCCGACCAGCGTGCCGATCAATCCCCGGCGCCATTGCGCCGGGTGGAACAGCTTGCGTCGGTAATAGGTGAGGCTGGCCGTGGCCGAACCGAAGGTGGAACTGAGCTTGTTGGTGCCCAGTACCAGGTGTGGCGGCATGCCCGCTGTGAGCAGTGCCGGCGTGGTCAGCAAGCCGCCGCCACCGGCAATGGCGTCGATGAAACCGGCGACGAAGGCGACCACGGCAAGAATCAGCAGCGTGAGGGGTTCTACGGACAGTTCGAAAGGCATCGGCTCATTCTTACAAGGCAGGGCGCGACAAGACGTCGCGCAAGCGAAAGACTGCATGGTAAAGCCTGCAGTGCAGGGCTTCCAGTGCCATGGGCGCTGGTCTCGGCCGGTGCGGGCCGGACGCAAGCCGCACCCCCTCCTCAGTGCCACGTGCCGCAGTGTTGGACGATCTGCTCCACGCCTCGTAGGCTGGACCTTTCACAAAAGCCGGGAGGCCGTCCATGAAGCTGCCGTCAGATGTCGTCCAGTGGGCGGTCAGTGGCCTGCATTGCACAGCGCGACCGAGGCAGTGCCGATGAGCACGCCTCCACTCGATCTCTCGACCCTGCACCTGTCGCCCGCTGACGCTGAACATTTGCCGCTCGCCCGCGATCTGACCCGCCGCGCCATGTTGCCCTACTACCAGCAGTTCGGCCTGCTGTGGGTGGACGAGGCGTTCGATCAGGCCTGGGCCTGGCGCGAGCAGTGGCGGGTCATGGCCGCAGCGCAGACCCTGGGCTATTGCAGCCTCAGCCAGGACCGCCAGGCCTTGTTCATCCGTGAGTTGCACCTGTTGCCGGCCTACCGCCAGCAGGGCGTAGGCGCGTGGGTGCTCGACGCGCTCAAGGGCTGGGCGCACCAGCGGCGTCTGCCGCTGCTGAGGCTGATGGTCTTCAGCAGCAACCCGGCCAGGCACCTGTACCTGAGGGCCGGCTTCGAAGAGGTAGGGCAGGATGGCTGCTTCCTGCGCATGCAATGCAGCGTTCCCATGCTGGAGGTGTAGGGCGGTCTGGCAGACGTTGCACGGAGCTGGCCCGTCGCCAGCTACTGCTTGCCTGCCTCCGAGCCAATCGGCATAGTGCCTTGGTTGCAAGAGTCTTCATCTTTGGATGTGGGATACATCCTTGATTACCAACGCAAACAAGGAAGAGAGCGAGATGACAGGATTCGGCACACGACTGCGGGAAGAGCGGGAACGCCTCGGGCTGACCCAACGGGTATTCGGTGACATTGGTGGGGTCGAGCCCAACGCTCAAGGCAAGTACGAAAACGGCGACCGTACCCCGCGCCTGGACTACCTGGCGGCTGTAGCTGCCCAGGGTGTAGATCCGCTGTATGTGCTCACCGGCCTGCCCACGCCCATGCCGCTGGACAGCCTGAGCGGCGACGAGGACCGACTGCTGGCTGCGTTTCGGCGCCTGCCGGACGAAGATCGCGCGGCGCTCTGGCACGTGCTGCATCGGTTGGCCAGTTGAGGCCGACACATGCTGTCGGAGGCCGGATGGAATCTGCCCCCCAGACACTGCGAGGAGGGCTGTTGCGGTATGTTACAGCTGTAAATTTTTGTTAAGGTGGCGCCTACAACATCGCCCCACTGACGAGGTGTCTGCTTGATTAGGGTCCTGGTGGTCGACGATCACGATCTGGTACGCACGGGAATCACCCGCATGCTCAGCGACATCGAGGGCCTGCACGTCGTGGGTGAAGCGGACTCGGGTGAGGCGGCCCTCAAGCTGGCCCGCGAGCTGAAACCGGATGTCGTCCTGATGGACGTGAAGATGCCCGGCATCGGCGGCCTGGAAGCCACGCGCAAACTCCTGCGCAGCCACCCCGACACCAAAGTGGTCGCGGTTACCGTCTGCGAGGACGACCCGTTTCCCACGCGCCTGCTGCAAGCCGGGGCCTCCGGCTACCTGACCAAGGGCGCAGCGCTCGATGAAATGGTGCATGCCATTCGCCTGGCCTTCACCGGGCAGCGCTACATCAGCCCGCAGATCGCCCAGCAACTGGCGTTGAAATCGTTCCAGCCGCAAGGTTCGCCCTTCGACAGCCTGTCCGAGCGCGAGATCCAGATCGCCCTGATGATCGTCGGCTGTCAGAAGGTGCAGATCATTTCCGATAAGCTCTGCCTGTCGCCCAAGACGGTGAATACCTACCGTTACCGCATCTTTGAAAAACTTTCCGTGACCAGCGACGTCGAACTGACACTGTTGGCCGTCCGCCACGGAATGGTCGACGCAAGTCTCTAGCTCTAGAAGTAGCCCATGTCCCACACCTTTGATGCCAGCGCGTTCCTGGCGACCTGCAGTGGTCGTCCGGGCGTGTACCGTATGTTCGACGCCGAGTCGCGGCTGCTCTATGTGGGCAAGGCCAAGAACCTCAAGAAGCGTCTGGCCAGTTATTTCCGCAAGACCGGCCTGGCCACCAAGACCGCGGCGCTGGTGGCGCGCATTGCCCAGGTCGAAACCACCATTACCGGTAACGAGACCGAGGCGCTGCTGCTTGAGCAGAACCTGATCAAAGAGTGGCGCCCGCCCTACAACATCCTGCTGCGTGACGACAAATCCTACCCGTACGTATTTCTGTCTGACGGCGCATTTCCGCGGCTGGGTATCCATCGCGGTGCGAAAAAGGCCAAGGGCCGCTACTTTGGGCCGTACCCCAGCGCCGGTGCCATTCGCGAAAGCCTCAGCCTGCTGCAGAAAGCCTTCTCGGTGCGCCAGTGTGAAGACAGCTATTACGCCAACCGTACCCGGCCGTGCCTGCAGTACCAGATCAAGCGCTGCAAGGGCCCGTGCACGGAGCTGGTGAGCAAGGAAGAATATGCCGAGGACGTGCGCCACTCGGTGATGTTCCTCGAAGGCCGCAGCCAGCAACTGGGCAATGAGCTCAATGCCGAGATGGAACAGGCCGCCATGGCCCTGAACTTCGAGAAGGCAGCCGAGCTGCGCGACCAGATCGGTTTGTTGCGCAGGGTGCAGGACCAGCAGCACATGGAAGGTGGCTCGGGTGATGTCGACATCATCGCGGCGTTTACCAACCCGGGCGGCGCGTGCGTACACCTGATCAGCGTGCGCGGTGGGCGCGTGCTGGGCAGCAAGAACTTCTTTCCCCAGGTGGGCATCGAGGAGGAGGTGGCCGAAGTCATGGCCGCGTTTCTGTCGCAGTACTACGTGGCCAACGCCGAACGCGAGCTGCCCCGTGAGCTGATCGTCAACGTGGTGCATGAAGACTTCGAGACCATCATCGAGGCCTTGCAGACCTTGCGCGGCCGCGAGCTGGACATCACCCAGCGGGTGCGTGGCACCCGCGCGCGCTGGCAGCAGATGGCCGTGACCAACGCCGAGCAGGCCCTCAATGCCCGCTTGGCCAACCGCCAGCACATGGCCGCGCGCTTCGAAGCGCTGGCCCAGGTCCTGGAGCTTGATGAAACGCCGCAGCGCCTGGAGTGCTATGACATCAGCCACTCCAGTGGCGAGGCCACCGTGGCGTCGTGCGTGGTGTTCGGGCCGGAAGGGCCGATCAAGTCCGATTACCGGCGCTTCAACATCGAAGGCGTCACCGCAGGCGATGACTACGCCGCCATGCAGCAGGCCCTGGCCCGACGCTACGGGCGGATCAAGGACGGCGAGGGCAAACTGCCGGATGTGCTCCTGGTCGATGGGGGCAAGGGGCAATTGAACATGGCCCGCGAGGTGATGCAGGAGCTTGGGTTCAGCGAGCTGACCTTGCTCGGTGTGGCCAAGGGTGTCACCCGCAAGGCAGGTTTCGAGACGCTGTACCTCAACGATGCCGCGCATGAATTCACCCTCAAGGGTGATTCCGCGGCCCTGCACCTGATCCAGCAGATCCGCGACGAGGCCCACCGCTTCGCCATTACCGGTCACCGGGCACGGCGGGGCAAAGCGCGGCGCACGTCGAGCCTGGAAGATGTCGCAGGCGTCGGGCCCAAGCGCCGGCGCGACCTGCTCAAGCACTTCGGAGGCTTGCAGGAACTCAATCGTGCCAGCGTCGATGAGATTGCCAAGGCTCCTGGTATCAGCAAAAAGCTTGCCGAGTCGATTTATGCCAGCCTGCATAGCGAGTAGAATGCCGGGTTCAACTCGCAGCCAGTCGTACCGATGAATATTCCAAACCTGCTCACCGTTCTACGGGTTCTGCTCATCCCGATCTTCATCCTGCTGTTCTACATGCCGTTCCATTGGAGCTACATGGCAGCAAGTACGGTATTCGCGATCGCCGCAGCGACTGACTGGCTCGACGGCTACCTGGCGCGCCGCCTGCAACAGAGCACACCTTTCGGTGCGTTTCTCGATCCGGTGGCAGACAAGCTCATGGTGGCAGTGGCGCTGGTCTTGCTGGTGCAAGTGCATGCCAACTTCTGGCTGACGCTGCCGGCGGCCATCATCATCTGTCGCGAGATCGTGGTCTCGGCGCTGCGTGAATGGATGGCCGAGATCGGTGCACGTGCGCATGTTGCGGTGTCCAACTGGGGCAAGTGGAAAACCGCAGCGCAAATGCTGGCGTTGGTCATCCTGTTGGGCAATCCGCCGATCGTGGGCTTCTGGGTGATACTGGGGTATGGCTTGCTGCTCGTCTCCGCTGGCCTCACGCTGGTATCGATGGTGCATTACCTGATCGCCGCCTGGCCGCACTTGCGCGACGGCGCCGAGCAGAAATAAAGGTTTTTTGAATCAAGGGCTTGACGCCATTTGGTATTGCGTTAGAATGGCCCCCATCACGACGCGGGAATAGCTCAGTTGGTAGAGCACGACCTTGCCAAGGTCGGGGTCGCGAGTTCGAGTCTCGTTTCCCGCTCCAGTTATAGATCTGCAGAGTTCCACGGAAGTCTGTAAGTCGTTGAAAAAAGGGCCTTATGGCCCTTTTTTTGTTCCAGCGAGAACCACCAAAAACCGGTAGTATCCGGGCATTTTGAGGCCAGATTTGAGGCCAGAATTGGAAATGCCCCAATTCGCTTTTCCGGTAGAGCTTGGTGGAGCACGAGACGAGCATTTGGCCTCTGACAGGTTCAGGAGGTCACTATGGCACTCTCGGAGATGGCGATTCGGCACGCCCGTGTCACCGGCAAGGACTATACGCTTGCTGACAGCGATGGCCTGATTCTTCATATCACCGCGCAAGGTGGAAAGGTCTGGCATTTCCGTTACTACTGGGCTGGCAAGCAGAAGCGCATGTCGTTCGGTAGTTATCCTCAGCTCGGGCTGCGGGATGCGCGCACCAAGCGGGATGAAGCTCGAGCATTGATAGCTCAAGGCACGAATCCAAGCGAGCAGCGCAAGCAACAGCGCCTTGCAGTTCGCCTCTCCAGCGATCATGCCTTCGAGGCCGTGTTCAATCAGTGGATCGCCTTCCGCCGCTTGAGTCTCAAAGAGGGGCGGCAGAGCACGCTGTCGCAGATGCTACGCATCTTCGCCAAAGATATTCTTCCCCACATCGGTGATCGCTCCATCCATGACATCACCCGACATATGCTCATGTCGATCTTGGATCGTATCGAGTCTCGCGGTGCATTTACCACGGCGGAAAAGTGCCGGACCTGGCTCAATCAATTATTTCGCTATGCGCTGGTGCGCATCCCCGGCCTTGAGCACAACCCTGCGGCCGATCTGGACGTTGTGGCGATGCCGAAGCCTCCGGTGGAGCACAATCCTTTCCTGCGTATAGCCGAGTTGCCACAGCTTCTAAGTAAGCTCCCTTCTTATCACGGCGGTCAGCAGACCCTTTTGGGGATCTGGTTGCTGCTACTTACTGGTGTGCGTACCGGTGAGTTGCGCCTGGCGACGCCTGATCAATTCGACTTGGAACGTCGGCTGTGGGTCATTCCACCAGAGGTGGTCAGCAGCTGCAGCTTAAGATGCGCAAGAGCCGTAGCAGCGCCTCCAAGGTGCCTCCATACATCGTTCCGCTGTCAGTCCAGGCAATCGAAGTGGTGCGTCTGCTCCTTGATCGGGTAGTGCCCGCGCAGCGGCATTTGCTTGCCCATCGAAGCGACTTGAGCAAACGCATCAGCGAGAACACTCTGAACAGTGCGCTGCGGCGCATGGGCTTTGCTGACAGGCTCACTGGGCACGGCATGCGAGCTACCATCTCAACGGCCCTCAACGAGATCGGCTACCCGAAAGTATGGGTTGACGCACAGCTTTCACACGCCGACCCCGACAAAGTCAGCGCTTCCTACAACCACGCCGAGTACGTTGAGCAGTGCAGGGCAATGATGCAGGACTGGGCGAATCGACTGGATCTCTGCGCGCAAGGGCATGTACAGGCAGCAAGTGCACCCCTAACGATACGCCTGGAAGGCACGGGATCCCTTCCGGCGCGGCTAGACGCCACACAGTTTGTAGTCCCACTGCACAATGTAATCTCACAACCTGAGCCGGAAGCGGCGCGGTATGTTGCTAAATCGTATAGGCTGTCGGCTGTCGAGTCGCGGGCCGAGATTGGCGGCCGCGAAGTCTCTGACATCCAAAAAGAGCGCGCTGAGATGCTTGCCGCATTTGAAGCGCCAGGTAATCTTCCACTCCCCACATTTGCTCGGTTGGCTGGCAAGTCTCGGGATCAGCTAAATCGGGATATCAAGGCTCGGAGGTTGCTCTCAGTCAGTCTTGGTAATCGGGGACAGCGTATTCCGGATTGGCAGCTTGATCCATTGAAGCTCAAGCTGGTGCTTGCGGTATTCGAAGCACTGCCTGCAATAGGAGCCTGGGATGCCTACCGTATGCTGAGCAACCCTCATGGAAAGCTGCGCGGAAATGCTCCGTGCGATGCTGTTACGATTGATAACTATGAAGAGCTAGTGAACCTTCTGGTTTCCCTGCGCTAGGCGCGAACATCACGCATTGGGTTGAAAAGTGGTCTGTCGCGAATGGTAGCTTTCGACCCATGCGGCCGTTCGTTTTGTCGGGCTGTCAGAAAAGTTGTTTAGCAGATCCTACACGGAATTGCTAAATAAGGCGCTAGGACCAGCTTATGGCTACATTGGCTTTGTACAGAGGGTGCGCAGGTGTACAGAAACCGGCATGATCTTCGGCGTGTTGATGTTTGTGATCAGCTTCCAAGCTAAGGACGGACGATGATTCAGTTTAATGATTGGTGTGACTCGGCGGATACGCCGGTAGGCAATCATCACCTGCGAGTCATGACTGGAAGACCAGCAGATGCCGGGACAGGAGTACAGACAATAGCTGCCGCTGTTCCTTCCCACTATGCAGCAGAGGAGCGCATTGCCGGCGCGCTGGCAAGGTTGGGTAAGTCGCCGCTGCGAGGATGATTGCCGATCTGCTCCCGCAGACGCCGCAAATCCGATCTGGCGATCTCGGCGAGATTTACGCAACTGAATGGATTGATGCTCATTCTGGTTATAGCACCCCTATCAAGCGGCTACGTTGGAAGGATCATCGCAACATGGCGATGCGGGGTGACGATGTCATCGGGTTCAAGTTCGACCCAGGTACTCAGCGCCTTTGCTTCCTAAAGACGGAAGCAAAGAGCCGCTGTGCCCTGCGCGCTCAGACACTTCAGGAAGCGCGGAACGGTCTGGACAAAGATGGTGGTCTACCGTCGTCTCACGCTCTGTCTTTCATCTCCGCCAGACTTATGGAGTTAGGCAATTACACTAGTATGGTGTTTCGCAAGTAACCCTCATATTTTAGACTAGGCTTCCAGCATGA
>NZ_DAMCCR010000046.1:0-10471 GCF_032058845.1 Pseudomonas sp.
TTGCCGATCAGCGCGCGCAGGGCGGCCAGCCACACGGCGTAGGTCTTGCCGGCGCCGGTGCTGGCGTGCAGCAGGCCGGATTCGCCGCGGCCAACGGCCGCCCACACCCGTCGCTGAAAGGCGAACGGGCGCCAGCCGCGAGTAGCGAACCAGGAGCTGGCGGGATCAGAAGGTGATGGCATGCGGGGCCGGTCCGGACGAAGACTGTGTTGCAACAGACCGCACGTCGCCCCGGTTGGTTTTACTCGGTCAATGGCCTTGGCTCAGTTGCCCAGCAGGTAGCCGCTGCGGCACACCTGCTCGCCGGCCACATGGGCGATCACCATGCCGGCGGTGGCCAGGCGCCGCACGCTACGGGCATAGAGCAAGCCAGCCTGGGTGCTGCGCAGCACCTGCACCTGATCGGTGAGTGGGTCGATGACCTCGGCGATCACCTCGCCGGCCTCGACCCACTGGCCCGGCTGCGCCAGGTACACCAGCAAACCGCCAGTGGCGGCCACTACCAGCTCCACGGCAGCCAGCGGTGTGGCAGGGCGTGGCAGCGCAGGTAGCGCTGCGGTTGCACCTGCGATGACATCGCGGTAGCCGAGGTAATCGAGGATGGCCTGGCAATCCTGCTCGGCCAGGGCATGGCTGACATCGGCCTGGCCGCGCAGCTCCAGGGTGACTGAGAGGCTGCCCAGCGGAATCGGAAAGCGTTTGCCAAAGCGTTGTTGCAACTGCCACCACACCAGGCTGAAGCATTCGTCGAACGACTGCCCGCCCGAGTCGGTCGCCAGCAGGCTGACCTGCGCGCCCAGGTAGCGCGCCAAGGGCTCGACCTGCGGCCAGGCGTCGGGTGTGGTGTAGAGGTGCTCGACCGCCTCGAAGTCGCAGTGCAGGTCGAGCACCAGCTCGGCATCGCAGGCCAGCCGCTGCAGGGTCAGGCGCAACGACTGCAATGGGGTCTGGGCCTGATGCTCGGCCAGGGCCTCGCACAGGTGCTGGCGAATCAGCACCTGATTGCGCTCGGCGTCGTCGGTCAGCAGCGCTTCGATGCGGTCACCTACCTCATCGGACAGGTCGACGAAGCGTCGATTGAAGTTCTCGCCACTGTGCAACTCGAAACGCCCCAGCGGCGCATCGAGCACCATCTGCTCCAGGCCTGCCGGATTGGCCACCGGCACCAGCACGATCTCGCGGCGCAGGCGCCCGGCCGCTTCCAGTTCGCTCAACCGCCGCTTCAAGTGCCAGGCCACCAGCATGCCGGGCAGCTCGTCGGCATGCAGCGAGGCCTGGATGTACACCTTGCCGGCGCCACGTGGGCCGAAGTGAATGCTGTGCAGTTGGCGGGTGACGCCGGGGACGGGCGAGAGCAGGTCGTGGCTGACGAGTTGCATGAAGGGTCCTGAGTGCGCGAGGTGAAGGGGCAAGCGGGCGAGCAAAGCAGCGCCTGCAATGAAAGCACAGGATCGCCCGCACCGCCCGCACTCACGTCATTCGAGCAGCCCTTGCAGGATCGCCAGGTCATCCGCCTGTTCGACGGTCTTGTCCTGGCGCCAGCGCAACATGCGCGGGAAGCGCACCGCGATGCCGCTCTTGTGCCGCTTGGACAGGGCAATGCCCTCGAAGCCCAGTTCGAAGACCAGCGTTGGGGTGACGCTGCGCACTGGGCCGAAGGTCTCGACGGTGGTCTTGCGCACGATGGCGTCGACCTTGCGCATCTCTTCATCGCTGAGCCCGGAGTAGGCCTTGGCGAACGGCACCAGGGTGCGCTCGGGGGTGCCGGGTGGTCCGTCCCAGACCGCGAAGGTGTAATCGCTGTAGAGGCTGGCGCGGCGCCCGTGGCCGCGCTGCGCGTAGATCAGCACGGCATCGACGCTGAACGGATCGACCTTCCATTTCCACCAGACGCCCATGTCCTTGGTCCGCCCCACACCGTACAAGGCTTCGCGCTGCTTGAGCATCATGCCCTCGACACCCAGGCGCCGGGAGTCTTCGCGCTGGCGCGCCAGATCGGCCCAGTCCTCGCCGGTCAGTAGCGGAGACAACAGCACGGGCACCAGAGGGTGCGCCTCGACCAGCCGTTCCAGCTGGCTGCGCCGTTCATGCTGCGGCCGGCTGCGCCAGTCTTCGCCCTGCCATTCGAGCAGGTCATAGGCTTGCAGCACTACCGGCGCATCGGTCAGCAGTTTCTTGCCCAGGGTCTTGCGGCCCAGGCGTTGCTGGAGCAAGGCAAAGGGCTGCACCGCCACATCCTCAGCGGTGCTCCCGGGTTTCCACACCAGGATCTCGCCATCGAGCACCACGCCGTCCGGCAGCGCTTCGAGCAGGCTGTGCAGCTCCGGGAAGCGCTCGGTGACCAGTTCCTCACCGCGCGACCAGATCCACAACTGGCCATCGCGCTTGACCACTTGCGCGCGAATGCCATCCCACTTCCATTCGATCTGCCAGTCGCTGGGCGCACCCAACAGTTGATCAAACTGTTCGACCGGCGCTTGCAGGGCATGGGCCAGGAAGAACGGGTAGGGCTGGCCGCCGCGCTCGCGGTGTTCCTGGTCAGATTCATCAGCGACCAGCTTGAGGTAGCGTTCGGCCGTGGGCCGGTGGCTGAGGTCGGTGTAGCCAACCATGCGCTGGGCCACGCGCTTGGGGTCCAGCTCGGCCAGCTGCGCCAGGGCCCGGGTGACCAAGAGCTTGGACACCCCGACGCGAAAGCTGCCGGTGATGAGCTTGAGGCACAGCATCAGGCTCGGGCGATCGAGTTGCGCCCAGAGCGTGGGCAAGTGTTCGTGCAACGCCTCCGGGCTCTGCCCGCGCAACGGCAGCAGGTCGGCTTCGACCCAATGCGCCAGGCCTGCGTCGCTGGCGTACTCGGCTTCGGGCAGCAGCAGGGAAATGGTTTCGGCCATGTCGCCGACGGCCTGGTAGCTTTCCTCGAACAACCATTCCGGCAAGCCCGACATCCGTGTGGCCAGCTCGCGCAACACCCGCGTGGGCACCAGCTGCCGCGGCCGACCGCCGGACAGGAAGTACACCGCCCAGGCGGCATCGGCCGCAGGCGCATCGGCGAAATAGTCGCGCATCGCTTGCAGCTTGGCGTTGCTCGAGGTTGTGGCATCGAGGCGCAGGTACAGCTCGGCGAAGGCTTTCATGGGGTCGGCTCCGCGGCGCTGGCGTCGTCTTCTTCGCCATACTCGGTGACGAAACCGCGTGCATCCAGGCCCAGCTCGCAGAGGTAGCGCACAAGCACGTTGACCGAGCCGTGGGTGACCATCACCCGTTCGGCACCGGTCTGTTCGATGGCCCAGAGCAGGCCGGGCCAGTCGGCGTGGTCGGACAACACGAAGCCGCGGTCCACCCCGCGTCGGCGACGGGTGCCGCGCAGGCGCATCCAGCCGCTGGCGAAAGCATCGCTGTAGTCGCCAAAGCGGCGCATCCAGCTGCTGCCGCCGGCAGAGGGTGGCGCGACGATCAGGGCCTGACGCATCAGAGGATCGTTACGCGCGATGTCTCCGGCATAGCGTGTTTCGGGCAGGGCAATGCCGGCTTCGCGGTAGACCCGGTTCAGCGGCTCGACCGCGCCATGCACGAGGATCGGGCCAATGCTCGAATCGATCCCGTGCAACAGGCGCTGCGCCTTGCCGAAGGCGTAGCAGAACAGCACGCTGGCCTTGCCTTGGGCGCAGTTGCCGCGCCACCAGTCGTTGACCTGGGCGAAGATCTCGGCCTGGCTGGGCCAGCGGTAGATCGGCAGGCCAAAGGTGGATTCGGTGATGAAGGTATGGCAGCGCACGGGCTCGAACGGGTCGCAGGTGCCGTCGGGCTCGACCTTGTAGTCGCCCGAAGCCACCCAGACCTCGCCTTGATATTCCAGACGCACCTGCGCCGAACCGAGCACATGACCGGCCGGGTGCAGGCTCAGGGTCACACCGTGGTGCACCAGGCGCTCGCCATACGGCAGGGTCTGCAGGTTGATGTCCTGACCCAGGCGGCTACGGAGCACGCCAGCGCCGGGTGCAGCGGTGAGGTAGTGACCATTGCCGGGGCGCGAGTGGTCGCCATGGCCGTGGGTGATCACCGCGCGCGATACCGGGCGCCAGGGGTCGATGTAGAAGTCGCCCGGCGGGCAGTACAGCCCTTCGGGTCTTGCGATGACGAGGTCCATGGCGGTGGCGCCGATCAGGGGGTTCCTGTTGGGAGCGCCACGGCATGTGGGAAGTTCGACCGGATCAAGCCATCACTTGGCTGGCACCAGCGACAGGCGCTGCTGGCCATAGGCCCGCTCGAAATTCTGTGGCTGCACCGGCAGGCTCATGTAGCGACCCTTGAACCAGGCGTCCAGGCCATCGCTGAAGTGCGCGCTGGAGGGGTTGCCGGACTGGCCGGAGCTGGTCAGCAGTTGCAGCGGTTCGATCTGGCTGAAGTCGACGACCATGCGTGCCGAGGCGGGCAGGGCGGTATCGAAGCTGCTGCCCCAGGCGTAGGGGGTCAGGGCCAGGGTGCTGAAGTCGCCACCCGTCGCCATGGGTGCATGGGCCAGGCGATCACCGAGGCCGCCGAGGCTCGGCGTGGGCCAATGGTACTGATGCAGCGCGCCCCAGCGCCACGCACGGCGGTCGGCGCCCAGCTCGGCGCTGCCGGTTTTCATGGCGCTCGCCAGGCTGCGCGCGAGGATCACGGGTTTGCCCTCACGCTGCGGGGTGTTGCGATCGTCCCAGAACGGGCTGTCGTCGCGGCCCAGCAGGTGGTCGGCGTGGGCGGAGTACGAGAGCCGGGCACTGCTGACGAAGGCCTGCCACGCCGGGCCGGATTCGGGGCCCAGTTCATCCAGGAAGGTCAGCCGCGCGAACGCTTGCAGGAACAGTTCATACAGCGCGGCGTCGGCCGAGTCTGCGCTGAGCCGTCCATCGACGGCCTTGAGCCGGGCCAGCGCTTCGCGGGCCTGCTCGCGCTCGCCTGCTGGCAGCGCGTCGATGGCCTGCTGGAGCGGTTGCGCCATGCCAGGGGCCTCGAACATCTGCTTGAGCTTGCCGGCCAGTGGGGTGGTCTGGTCATTGAACAGTGCCATGAGGCTGCGGCTGTCCTGCCGGCCAGTTGCGCCAGGCGTTCGGCGCGCTCGGGGTAGTACCAGCTGCTGGACAGCTGCATGCCGTAGCCCTTGGGCTGACTGCGCTGGTTGGCGTGGCCGATCCAGCCGTTGCTCGGGTCCTGATCGTAGGGGTGCAGCATCGGGTCGGCGTAGCCGTCCCAGTCATAGCGCGCGTCCCAGCCAGGCGAGGGCACCAGGCCCTGGCCGTCGCGGCGGTTCGGGTAGCGGCCACTGACCTGCCAGCCGATGTGCTGGGGTTCGGCGAAGACGAAGTTGAGCGCGGCAGCACCGACTTCGCGGGTGCTGTCGAAGGCCTTCTCGACCGAACTGGCGCGGGTCAGGTCGAAGAGCGCATCGAGGCTGCGATCGCCCTTGAGTGAGGGCAGGTGCAGCGCCAGGGCCAGGCCGCTGATGCCCGGCTGGCCCAGCAGGGTGCCATGGCGGGTGTCATACAGCACCTCGCGCTGTGGGCGCTGGCCTTTGACGAAGAAGGTTTCGCTGCGGGCACGGGCCGGCAGCCACTTGCCGTCGGCGAGGTAGGTCAGCTGATTACCCTGGCGGCGAATCTGTTCCAGGTACAGGTCCTGGTCGTCGGCCATCACCGCGCTGCTGCTCCAGGCCAGTTTGCCGTTGTAGCCGGCCAGCACGATGGGTAGACCCGGTAGCGACAGGCCGGCCACCTGGTACTTGCCGGTGTGCAACTGTACCGGGCTCAGCGCCCAGGCCGCGCGGCTGTCGCTGGCCAGCAGGCTCTTGCCTGTGCGGCTGCGCTGCGGTGCCAGGGCCAGGTTGGCCGAGCCCGGATTGCCCAACAGGTGGTGGTCGGCCAGCTTCTGCGCAGCGCCGGCGAGGGCGGCGAGCCCGGGCAACTGGCGGCTAAGGTCGAGGCCCTTGAGCTTCCCGGCCTCGCCCTCGGCCAGCGGCTCGTCGGCGGCGACCGGCAGCAGCCAGGCCAGTTTGTCGCTGCCGACCTGCTGGGCCAGGGTCAGGGCAGACAGCTCTTCCTGCAGGTTCACCGACTGGCTGAAGGCGTACAGGCGGAAGATCAGCGCCGAGTCTTCCGGCTTCCAGTATTCGATGCGGTCACCGCTGCGTGCCAGGCCCTCAGGCAAGTGGTCGCGGTAGCGGAACAGGTAGGCGTTCACCCCGCGAGCGTACACCTCGAAAAAGCGCTGCAGGCGCGGCGAGGCGTCGGCGTACAGCTCGGCGGCGCTCTGGCGCAGGTTGACCGCACGCATCAGGCGATCGATGTCCAGCGCGTCTTCGCCGGCCACTTCGGCCATCCGCCCCTGGGCCAGCAGGCGCAGGGTGATCATCTGCTCGATGCGGTCCACGCCATGCACATAGCCCAGGCTGAACAGCGCATCGTGGAAGTTGCTGCTTTCGATCAATGGCGCGCCCATGCCGTTGCGCCGTACCGAGGCGCCCTGGGCCAGGCCCTTGAGCGGCTGCACTCCCACGCTGGGGGGCGCGCTACCGGGTTGAGCGGCCATCTGGCAGCCGGCCAGGCCGAGCATACCGAGCAGGGCGGCAGTTGCGCTGAGGCGTGGGCGAAAGGGCGCGGAGGCGGCGGCCATGGCGGGGGCTCCTGGAAGGCGGGGGGTGGTTTTTTGAAGGCGCTACGTTAGTGAGGGCAGGGTCACTGCGCAAGCGCCGCTGCAGGCTTTTTTACCGTGCACCGCTTCGCGCTGACGAGAAGCCGACAGAGGGCGTCGCACAGGCGACTCAGGGTCTGATTGAATGGGTGATGGCAGTCGCGTGATGGCACTGTCGAACCACTAACCTGTTGCAAGCGTCCAAGCCAGACACAGCGCAACCGACCACCCGAGGTAGACACGCATGACACGCCCATCCGCACCCCAGGATTCACCCCGCCCAGTCGGTTGCCGCCGGTGCGCAGACCAGGCACCGCTGCCGTTCGAGTTCAGCATGGCGTTTCAGCCCATCGTCGAGGCCGCTGAGCATCGTATATTCGGCTACGAGGCGCTGGTGCGTGGCACCGATGGCAGCGGTGCGTACAGCATTCTGCAGCAGGTCACCGAGGACAATCGCTACACCTTCGATCAGACCTGCCGGATCAAAGCCGTGGAGCTGGCCGCCAGGCTGCAACTGCAGGGTTACCTGAGCATCAACTTCCTGCCCAATGCCGTGTACCAGCCGGCGGCCTGCATCCGCGCCACCCTCGACGCCGCGCAGCGGGTCGGCTTTCCGACCGAGCGGATTCTCTTCGAGGTCACTGAAAGCGAGCAGCTCACCGATCGGACGCACCTGAAGAACATTCTCCTGGAATACCAGCGCCAGGGCTTCAAGACCGCCATCGATGACTTTGGTGCAGGCTATTCGGGCCTCGGCCTGCTAGCCGAATTCCAGCCCGACATCATCAAGCTGGACATGGAACTGATTCGCGGCCTGCACAATGACGCGGCACGCTTTGCCATCGTCGAGGGGATCGTCGGCATCTGCCGCAAGCTCGACATTCAGATCATTGCCGAGGGCATCGAGCACGTCGATGAATACGCGGCGCTCAAGGCGCTGGGGATTTCGTTGTTTCAGGGCTACCTGTTCGCCAGGCCTGCCTACGAAACCCTGCCGGTGCCGCAATGGCCGCTGGCCTGAGGCTGCCAGCGACCGCTCACATCACGTGCCTCAGGCGCCGTGGCACTTCTTGAATTTCTTCTCGCTGCCGCAAGGGCACGGGTCGTTGCGACCGACGTCCTTGAGGGTGTTGCGCACCGGTTCCTGAGGCGCGTGGTTGCAATGCGGGCCATGCACGTGGCCGTGGTCATGATGATGGTCATGGCCGTGGTCATGGTCGTGGTTGCAGTCAGGGCCGTGCACGTGGGGTTGCTGGGTCATTGCGGGTCACTCCGGTAGAAAATCGCCGTGCAGTATCTCACCACTGCGCGAGACATGCAGGGTGTCGTGGAAGAACACCCCGGTATTGATATCGGCATCCAGGCTGTACATCAGCGGCTTCTTGCTGCGGATCAGGCGTGCCAGCGGCTTGAGATGGCGCCACAGGTTGGTGCGCACGGTGATCTTGAAGGTGCGTGAATCCTCTGCAGCCACGCTGCGCCAGAGGCTGGCGTTGTCGACCACCAGCGGGATGTCGTTGATCTTCACCGAGTAGTCGAGGTTGCGGATGAACAGTCGGCTGTCGGTGGGGTTGTCGACCCGCAGGTGCAGCACGAACTCCTGCTGGTGCAGGCGGGCCTTGACCGTCTTCACCTTGACCAGATGGATCTGCGGCTCACGCCATTCGCGGGTGCCCCAGCTCATGCAGCCGCTCAGCAGGCTCAGCAAGGCACCCAGCAGCAATGTACGGCTCAGTAGCGTCATGGATCACCCGGCCAGGTAGCTGGCGCAGCATTTCTTGAATTTCTGCCCGCTGTCGCACGGGCAGGGATCGTTGCGGCCGGCCTTGAGCGGCACGGTTGCGTCGATGAAGTACCAGCGGCCCTCGCGCTGCACGAATGCCGATCGCTCGCGGTGCTGATGATCGCCGTCGGCGTCGTGCCAGCGTGCGGTAAAGGTCACGAAGGCATGTTCGGGCTGGCCGCCGAGGACTTCGACGGCCTCGACCGCCAGCCCCAGCCAGGTGCTTTGCGCACTCCAGGCGCTGATCGCGGCGCGGTCCAGGCCAGGCTGCTGGGCGGGCAGGGTGGTGGCCTGCAGATAGTCGACCAGGCCCAGCACGTAGGCGCTGTAGCGACTGCGCATCAGCGACTGCGCGTCGGGGGCCGGCGTACCGGCGTGCCAGTGGCCGCAACAGGCGTCGAGGAGATTGCCACTGCCGCAAGGGCAGACCGAAACGCTCATGAAGTCACCACCAGTACTTGCCAAAATTTTCCGGGTTGGCCCAGAACCTGGCGTTGAGCCAGTCCGGGACCTGCTTGTAGTCACGTAGATCATAGGTGAACAGGCACAGTTGCTGTTCGCCACGGCTGAAGCGCTCGCTGGCCGACAGGGCCAGGGCGAAGAAGTCGGTGTCCTGCCAGCCGCACGCCTCGAGATCGACGAGTACCGCCACTTTGCTGGCGTTGAGATTGCGAATGCCGCCCAGCAGTTCCAAGCCGCTGCGCTTGGGCAGGTGTTCGAGGCATTCCACCAGCAGCGCCAGGTCGTAGCGGCATGCGGCCAGCGCGGCAGGCAGCGGGCCGGGTGGGGCGGTATCGAGCGTGCAGTGCGGATGCGTCTGGGCGAAGGCGTCCAAGGCGGGGAAATGGCTGCCGACCAGCAACAGGCGCTGCGGTCGGACGCGGTCGAGCAGAGCCGCCAAGGCCTGCTGCGGGGTGCGCTCGGAAAAAATCGTGGTCATTGCCGCTCCTCGTTGGAATCGCTCAAGACTAGCGGTCTGCGGCCCGCCGGCATAGGGGCTGCAGCGTCGGATGCTGGCGCAACGCTGGCAGAGCCGCAAGCGGCGGTCTTTACTGCGATGAGCCGGCCTGCAGGCCGGCTCCCATCCTCAGGAGAAGCAACGAATGAGCATAGTCCGCACGGCGATACCTCTGGTTCTGCTCACCGGCCTGTTGACCGGTTGCGCTGGCCTGCAAAAAACCGACTGGCCCAAATGCGCGGCGGTAGGCGGCGTAGGCGGCGCTGCCCTAGGCGCCATTGAAAGCTCCAGCTGGGCCGGTTGGGGCGCGCTGCTTGGCGGCGGCCTGGCCGCCGGTTACTGCTGGGCCCACGGCGATGCCGACGAAGATGGCGATGGCGTGCCAGACAGCCGCGACAAGTGCCCCGGCACGCCGCGTGGCGTGCAGGTCGATGCCACGGGTTGCCCGCTGCAGCCGCCAGCGCCGCCGGTGGTCGAAGAGGTGGTGGTGGTCGAGCAGGAAGAAACCATCGTGATCCGCGACGTGCATTTCGAGTTCGACTCGGCGCGCCTCACTGCGGCCGACAAAGACCGCCTCAATACCATCGCCACGCGCTTGAAACAGGAAGCGGCCAGCGCTCGGCTGAGCGTGACCGGGCATACCGACAGCGTAGGCGCCGACAGCTACAACCAGAAGCTGTCTGACCGCCGTGCGCATTCGGTGACCGACTACCTGGTCAGCAGCGGCGTGCCACGCGCCAGTTTCGTCTCGGTGCGCGGCGCCGGTGAAAGCCAGCCTGTGGCCGACAATGCGACGGCCGATGGCCGGGCGATGAACCGCCGTACGGAAATCAAGATCCAACGCTGAAGAACGGCCTGCCCGCGTGTGATCCGTTGAGGATGCGCGGGCGGGACGCTGGTGGGGGGCGGCGAGGTGGGTCACCCCGTGCAGCGGTGTGGCTGCGGCCAAAGCCTGCCGCGGCATGTCTGGCGAACGCTCGCGTTCCAGGCAGCCGCTGCTGGCAACGTCACTGGATTACTGGATTACTGGATTACTGGATTACTGGATTACTGGATTACTGGAT
>NZ_DAMCCR010000046.1:10571-29222 GCF_032058845.1 Pseudomonas sp.
ACTGGATTACTGGATTACTGGATTACTGGATTACTGGATTACTGGATTACTGGATCACCTGGGGGAGCGCGCCATGAACGTCATGCTGGCTGTGGGCAAAGCCCTGACCGTGCTGTTCTGGGGAGTGGTGTTGTTCAACGGCCTGCGGCCCCAGGCCATGCCATTCGACCTGCTGATCCGCGCCGCCGGCAGTACGTTGCTCGGGCTGCATGTGCTCGAGGTGCTGCTGTTCAATGGCAGCCTGCGCGAGCGCAGTCACCGCTGGTTCGATCGCCTGCAGATTCTGCTGACCGGCATCTTCCACATCCTGACCCTCCCCAGGCCGTTGCCTCGCCGCTAGCGAAGGGTCAGATCAGACGCTCCAGCGTGCGCTGGCCAAGGCAACCACCACCAGGCCCAGCAGCAGGTTCAGGCCCACCATCCGTCGGATACGCGCCAGTACCTGAGCGCCGTCTGCCCAGGCCTCGCCCTGCACCGCCGCGCGTAACTGTGGCAGGAGCAAGGCATGCACGCGCAGGAACACCGCGACCATGACGATGGCTCCGCCCATCATCCATTGCACATAGCGCGGCGCGGTTTCGAAGCCATTGAAGCGCAGGTGGACCATAGCCACGCCGCTGATCGCCAAGATCGCTATCGACACCCAGACCCATCCGAAGAAGCGTGGGAAAACTTCCGCCCAGACACGCAGCCGCGACGGTCCGTCCAGGGCTGCAGCCAGCGCCGGGCGCAGTACCAGCCAGGCGAAGAACATGCCGCCGACCCAGATCAGGGCCGCTAGAACATGCAGTGTGTAGGGCAGGGTAAAGGCAAGCATGCAGAACTCCATCGGGCATAACGGGCAATAGCCGGGTATGATAGCCGGCCCGTGAAAGCACTGAAAATATATCCAGCCCTTCGGGCACGCAGACCATGATCAGCAACGAACTCAAAGCCACCATCCAAGGCGCCTACTCGCGTTTCCTCGAAGCCAAGAGCCTCAAGCCGCGCTATGGCCAGCGGTTGATGATTGCGGAGGTGGCCAAGGTCCTTGGCGACATCGCCGTGGACGAAGAGGGCAAGCGTGCCGGCGAACCTGCGGTGGTTGCGGTCGAGGCCGGCACCGGTACCGGCAAGACGGTGGCCTATAGCCTGGCGGCTATTCCCGCGGCCAAGGCGGCTGGCAAACGCCTGGTGATCGCCACTGCCACGGTTGCCCTGCAGGAGCAGATCGTCTTCAAGGACCTGCCTGACCTGATGCGCAACAGCGGCCTCAACTTCAGCTTCGCCCTGGCCAAGGGCCGGGGTCGCTACCTGTGCCTGTCCAAGCTCGACGTACTGCTGCAGGAAGGTCAGGCGCAGTCGGCCACGGCACAGCTGTTCGAGGAAGAAGGCTTCCACATCGAGGTGGACGAGCGCAGCCAGAAACTGTTCAACGGCATGATCGAAAAGCTCGCCGGCAACCGCTGGGACGGTGATCGTGACAGCTGGCCAGAGGCTCTGGAAGACCAGGACTGGGCGCGCCTGACCACCGATCACAGCCAGTGCACCGGCCGCCATTGCCCGAATTTCCAGCAGTGCGTGTTCTACAAGGCGCGTGAGGGCATGGGCAAGGTCGATGTCATCGTCACCAACCACGACATGGTCCTGGCCGACCTTGCCCTGGGCGGCGGTGCGGTGCTGCCCGACCCGCGCGAAACGATGTACGTGTTCGACGAAGGGCATCACCTGCCCGACAAGGCCATCGGCCATTTCGCGCACTTCTCGCGCCTGCGTTCTACCGCCGACTGGCTGGAGCAGACGGCCAAGAACCTCACCAAACTGCTGGCTCAGCAAACCTTGCCTGGTGATCTGGGCAAATGGATCGAGCAGGTGCCGGAGCTGGCTCGGGAAATCCGTACCCAGCAGCAGTTCATGTTCACCCTGTGCGAGCAGGTGGCCGAGTTCCGCCCCAGCGAAGACACGGAAGGTCGTGACCGCCCGCGTTACCGCTTTGTCGGCGGGGTGGTGCCCGATGAAATCCGCGAGGCCGGCATCGAGCTGAAAAAGGGCTTCGCGCGCCTCAACGACCTCTTCACCCGTCTGGCTGATCTGCTCAAGGAAGGCATGGACAGCGAGGTCAGCATCGGTATACCCAGCCATCAGGCCGAGGAGTGGTACCCGCTGTTCGGTAGCCTGGTGACCCGCGCCCAGGGCAACTGGGAACTGTGGACGGCATTCACCGCCGAAGACCCTGAAGACAGCCCGCCCATGGCGCGCTGGTTGTCGCTGGCTGAAAGCGGTGCCCAGTACGACATCGAGGTCAACGCCAGCCCGATCCTGGCTGCCGAAATGCTGCGGCGCAACCTGTGGAACGTGGCCTACGGGGCGCTGGTGACCTCGGCCACGCTCACCGCGCTGGGCAAGTTCGACCGCTTTCGCATGCGCTCGGGTTTGCCGCGCGACGCCATGACCTGCGTCGTGCCGAGCCCGTTCGTGCACGGCGACGCCGGCGTGCTGCGGGTGCCCGATCTACGCGCCGACCCGCGTGATGCCACGGCGCATACCGCCGCCATCATCCGCGACCTGCCGGGCATCGTCGAAGACGCCCGCGGCGCGCTGGTGCTGTTCTCCTCGCGCAAACAGATGCAGGACGTGTTCGATGGCCTGGACCGCGACTGGCGCAAGCTGGTGCTGATTCAGGGCAACCTGTCCAAGCAGGAAACCCTCAACAAGCACAAGGCGCGCGTCGATGACGGGCAGCACAGCGTGCTGTTCGGGCTGGCCAGCTTTGCTGAAGGGGTCGACCTGCCGGGTGCCTATTGCGAGCACGTGGTCATCGCCAAGATTCCCTTTGCGGTGCCAGACGATCCGGTCGAAGCCGCCCTTGCCGAGTGGATCGAGGCGCGCGGCGGCAATCCCTTCATGGAAATCGCCGTGCCCGATGCCTCTCTGCGGCTGATCCAGGCCTGCGGCCGGTTGCTGCGTACCGAGCAGGACCGCGGCGTCATCACCCTGCTCGATCGGCGGCTGGTCACCCAACGTTACGGGAAGGCTATTCTCAATGCGCTACCGCCCTTCCGGCGGGAAATCGGCTGATGCCCGGCGCATGACGCGTCGGGCCGTTGTCATCTATTAGGCTCTGTACGAAAAGTCTTGAGACGAAGGTCAGGCAAGGCGAAAAGCGGCGAGGAAGCGGAGTGTACTGGAGTACATGAGCATTCCGAGCTGGTTTTCAACGCAGCATGAACGAGTATCAAGGCTTTTCGTACAGAGCCTAGGTCATGAGCCCACTGGGGCTCTTCAAGGAGTATCACCGGCCCATGATCCCTCGCAGCCTGCCTGCCGTACTCGCCCTGATGTTCAGCGCGCCCTTGTTGGCCGGGCAGCAGACATTGTTCAGCTTCGTCCGGCCCACTTCCGTGATCAATGTGGTCACGCAGGACACTGCCTTGCCGCAGTACAACGCTGAACAGACAGCGCAGGGCGAAGTGCTACGGCGGGTGGTGTTCAACCCGGCCGAGCGGCCCACGTTGCAGCTCACCCCGCAGACCGGCAGCTGGGATTGGTCCAGCGGGCAGTTTCTTACCCTGCGCCTGCAAAGCGGAATGGACTGGGCATTGAGCGTGGATGTCGTGGTCAAGAGCCAGGATGGACAGACACTCACCAGCCGCATCGACGTGCCTTCAGGCCCTGCGCAGACGGTGATGGTGCCACTCACGGCCCGCTCGGCATTGAGTCAGGGCATGCGCGCCGGGCCGCCGATGCCCTGGAGTCATGAAGGGCAACGTCTGCTGTTGACCAATAGCGTGGGGGCGGTGGACTTGAAGCAGGTGAGTTCGGTCAGCCTGAGCATTCCCAAGCCCAATGTCGCGCAGAGCCTGCTGATCGAAAAAGTCGGCGTGCAGGACGACGACCAGGCCTACACGGCAGCCTATGCGGGCCTGATCGACGGCTACGGCCAGTCGACCCGTGCCAACTGGCCAGACAAGATCGCCACTGACGAGCAACTCAAGGCTGCTGCCAGTCGCGAGCAACAGCACGTGCAGGCATGGCTTGGCGAGCGCGGTGCGCTCAAGCTCGACCCCTACGGCGGAGTGCTGGCAGGCCCTGCCTTCGAGGCGAGAGGTTTTTTCCGCACCGAGAAACGTGACGGTCACTGGTACCTGGTAACGCCCGACGGGCACGGCTTCTTCTCGCTGGGTGTCAATGCGGTCGCGGCCGACGGTGGGCGGACCTATGTCAGCGGGCGCGAGGGCATGTTCAAGGCATTGCCAGCCGCAGGCGAACCGCTCGCTGCGTTCTCCGGCAAAGGCAACAACGACGATGGCAATGCCTCTTCGCAAGGCCGTGGTTTCAAGCAGGGTGAGTGGTACGACTTCTACGCGGCCAATCTGTATCGCAGTCAGGCCAATGCCTGCCCGGCGCAGGTCGAAGGGCAGCCGGCCACCGACTGTCCGGCACCCAGCGTTGACGCCGACCGCTGGCAGACCCACGCCATCGACCGGCTGCTCGCCTGGGGCTTCAACACGCTGGGCAACTGGAGCGATCCGGCGTTGGGGCAGACGCAGCGCATTCCCTACACCTTGCCGCTGGCCATCGTCGGCGACTACGCCAGCATCAGCACCGGCATGGACTGGTGGGGACGCATGCCTGACCCGTTCGATCCGCGCTTTGCCATGGCCACCGAGCGTGCGGTGGCGATCGCCACCCGCGATCACCGCGACGACCCCTGGCTGATCGGCTACTTCGCCGACAACGAACTGGCGTGGGCCGCGCCTGGTGCTGATGCGAAGGCCCGCTACGGCCTGGCCTTCGGCACCTTGCGCCTGACCACCGATGTACCGGCCAAGCGCGCCTTTCTCAAGCAGCTGCGCGACAAGTACCGCAACCAGCAGGGGCTGTCCAAGGCATGGGGCATCGACTTGCAAGCCTGGGAACTGATGGAGGATCCAGGCTTCGAGGCGCCGCTGCCCAACCCTGAGCACCCGGAGATCGAGCGCGACTACCAGCATTTCCAGGAAGTCTTCGCCCAGACCTACTTCAAGACCATCGCCGACGCCCTGAAATGGCATGCGCCCAACCACCTGCTGCTCGGCGGACGCTACGGGGTCACCTCGCCTGAGGCGGTGAAGGCCTGCGCTGAGTTCTGCGACGTGTTGAGCTTCAACTTCTATACCCTCAAACCTCAGGACGGCTACGACTTCGCCGAGTTGGCCGAACTCGACAAACCGGTGCTGGTTTCCGAGTTCCAATTTGGCTCGCGTGACCGCGGCCCCTTCTGGCCGGGGCCGCTTGAATTGGCGCGAGAAGAGGACCGTGGCGCTGCCTACGCCACCTTCCTCACTGCGGCGCTGGAGCAGCCGATGATCGTCGGTGCGCATTGGTTCCAGTACCTCGATCAGCCTGCCAGCGGCCGCCTGCTCGATGGCGAGAACGGCCACCTCGGGCTGGTGGCGATCACCAATGTGGCCTGGACTGGCTTCGTCGAAGCGGTGCGCAAGCGCAACCTGCTGCTCAACGAGCAATTGGCCAAGCAGTTGGGCTCGCCTGCGCCTTGATCGACCTCAGTGCTAGTGTGGTGTTTCTGCAGCACCACACTCAGCTCGGGTCCAGCGTCTGACGTACCCCTACAACACCTGGCCTGTATGCAAACAGGTCAAGTGCTGAAACAATGCACGCCTTTTCCGACCGTCAGGAGCGTCAACGCGTGCAGATTCAGGGGCATTACGAGCTGAAGTTCGAGGCGCTGCGCGAGGCCTTCGCGTCTCTGTTCGATGATCCCCAGGAACGCGGCGCAGCGCTGTGCGTGCAGGTGGGCGGCCAGACAGTCGTCGACCTCTGGGCCGGCACGGCCGATCGCGATGGCCAAGAAGCCTGGCACAGCGACACCATCGCCAATCTGTTCTCCTGCACCAAGACCTTCACTGCCGTTACCGCGTTGCAACTGGTTGATGAAGGCAAATTGGCCCTCGATGCACCGGTGACACACTATTGGCCGGCGTTTTCCCAGGCCGGGAAGGACGCCGTGACCCTGCGCCAGCTGCTGAGTCACCGCGCTGGCCTGCCGGCCATCCGGGAGCTGCTAGCCCCCGAAGCGTTGTACGACTGGCAGGCAATGACTGCGGCGCTGGCCGCCGAGCGCCCGTGGTGGACTCCAGGTGCCGAGCACGGTTATGCGGCAATCACCTATGGCTGGCTGGTTGGCGAACTGATCCGCAGGGTCGATGGGCGTGGCCCAGGTGAGTCGATCGTTGCGCGGACTGCCAAACCGCTAGGGCTGGATTTCCATGTCGGGCTGGCCGATGAGGAGTTCTACCGGGTTGCCCATATCGCTCGTGGCAAAGGCAATCCGGGCGATGCGGCGGCCCAGCGCCTGCTGCAGGTGACGCTGCGTGAGCCCGAGGCGCTGTCGACCCGTGCGTTCACCAACCCACCCGCGATTCTCACCAGCACCAACAAACCCGAGTGGCGGCGCATGCAGCAGCCGGCGGCCAATGGTCATGGCAACGCCCGCAGCCTGGCGGGTTTCTATGCCGGCCTGCTGGACGGCAGCCTGCTGGAATCCGAGCTGCTCGACCAGCTGACGCGCGAACACAGCCTTGGCCAGGACCGGACGCTGTTGACCCAGACGCGCTTTGGCCTGGGATGCATGCTCGACCAGCCAGACGTGCCCAACGCCACCTTCGGTCTCGGCGCGCGGGCCTTCGGCCACCCCGGCGCTGGTGGCTCGGTCGGCTTCGCGGACCCCGAATACGACGTGGCGTTCGGCTTTGTCACCAACACCCTGGGCCCCTACATATTGATGGATCCGCGCGCCCAGCGGCTGGTGCAGGTGCTGCGCGCCTGCCTTTGATCGGGTAGTGCTGTATTGCCTGAGTCCTTTGTCTATCCTGAAGGCCACTGCTCGATGTGCGCTGGCAAAATTCCTTTTCAATTCATGGTGTATCGCTGATGTCTTCACATAAAACCTTAGCTCTCGCCCTGTGCCTGGCCATGACTGGCTGCGCTCAGCACTCGCAACAGACTGCCTCGAGCGACAGTGGTCGTAGCTGGTGGCCGTTTGGCTCGGACAAGGTGGCCGATCAAGACGTCAAGGATGCCGTGACTGAAAAGGTCGCTCAGGCCGATGCCAAAGCTGCCGGCAAGGACGCTGCGGGCAACCGTTGGTGGTGGCCGTTCGGTGGCAATGACGCTGGGGCGAAAGACCCGGTGGCCGCCGTGCCCAAGATTGACCAGAAAGCGACCCAGGCCTGGCTTGACCAGTACGAGCCCAAGTTGCGGGAAGCGCTCAAAGACAGCAAGTTCGAGCTGGAACGGCGCGAAGACGTGCTGGCAGTGACCATTCCGGTCGATGGCTCGTACAACCCTGATCGTCCGAACATGCTGCTGCCCATCACCTTGGCGCCGATTACCCGCGTGGCCAAGGTCGTCGAAGGTGATCCGAAGACCGCCGTGCTGGTCCTGGGCCACGCCGACAGCAGTGGTGTTGCCGCGGCCAACCAGCGCCTGAGCCTGGAACGCGCCGCTTCGGTGTCGGCCATCTTCCGTCTCAGCGGCTTGCAACGTGATCGGCTCACCCTCAAAGGTATGGGCGCGGTCATGCCGCGTGCTGCCAACGACAGCGCCGAAGGCCGAGCATTGAACCGCCGTGTGGAGCTGTTGCTGACCCCGCAGAACACCATGCTCGCCCTGATGGCCAAGTATCAGCAGGCAGTCCCTGCGCCGACCCCAGCTTCGATGGTTGCCGTGCAGAACGCCAAGCCTGCTGCCGCGGCGCCGGCTGCCAAACCTGCGGCCAAGGCCGCTGCCAAGCCCGCCGCCAAGACAGCCGCCAAACCGGCTGCGAAAAAGCCCGCTGCCAAGGCCAAGACGCCTGCCAAACCGGCGGCGAAGAAAGCCGCTGCACCGGCCAAGGCTGCCGCCAAGAAGGCCGACACCGACAAGCGCGTTGCCGCTAACACCTCGGCCAAGACCAACTGATCGTCAAGGAAACCAGTGATGACCCAGTCCCTGGCCGATATGCGCCGCGACTACACCCGCGATGGCCTGGTCGAGGACCAGGCTCCTGCTGAACCCTTCAGCCTGTTCGAACAGTGGTTCAGCGACGCGGTCCAGACCGAGCAGGCGCCCGTCGAAGTCAACGCCATGACCGTGGCGACGGTTGATGCTGACGGGCGTCCGCACTGCCGGGTGCTGCTGCTCAAAGGGCTGGATGCGCAGGGCTTTACCTTCTTCACCAACTACGACAGTGCCAAGGGCCAGCAACTGGCGGCGCGCCCGTTTGCCGCAATGACATTCTTCTGGCCAGCGCTTGAGCGCCAGGTGCGGATCGAAGGTCGGATCGAGAAAGTAACGGCACAGGAATCGGACGATTATTTCCAGGTCCGTCCGTTGGGTAGCCGTCTGGGGGCCTGGGCTTCGTCACAGAGCCAGGTGATTGCGGATCGCCAGGCACTCGAAGCGCTGGTCAAAGCCACTGAGGCGCGCTTTTCCGACAGTCAGCCCCATTGCCCCGAGCACTGGGGTGGCTATCGTCTGCTCCCCGATCGCATCGAGTTCTGGCAAGGGCGTTCCAGCCGTCTGCATGACCGGCTGAACTACCGCCTCAGTCAAGGGCAATGGCAGCGCGAGCGCCTCGCCCCCTGAGCCATTGGTGCCATTGCTTGCACGCCGTGTGCAACGATCGACGCCCTCTGCAGGTCACACGTCTATCACGTAGCCGTGTCGTCGCGGCCCAAGCTGTATAGGGGCTGAACGACACGCTTTTTTTCTGTGTTGCCGTCGTGACAGCCGTAATCGCTCGGCGTCTAATGGACACCTTGCCAATGGAGATTTGACCCATGCGTAAATCCGCTTTGCTGGTGGCGGCCTTCACCACCGCGTCGCTGCTGCTTGGAGGCTGTGCTTCCAATCTGTCAGGTGACAGTTATTCCCGTGACGAGGCCCGCCGCGTGCAGACCGTTCGCATGGGGACCATCGAATCCCTGCGACCGGTCAAGATCGAAGGCACCAAGACGCCAATCGGCGGCGGTGCTGGCGCAATTGTCGGTGGCGTTGCCGGCAGCGCCATCGGCGGTGGTCGTGGCAGCCTGGTTGCCGCCGTGATCGGTGCGCTGGCGGGTGGCCTGGCAGGTTCTGCGGCTGAAGAGGGCATCACCCGTACCCAGGGTGTTGAAATCACCGTCCGTGAAGACGACGGCAGCATGCGCGCCTATGTGCAGTCGGTGCAGCAGAACGAAGTGTTCCGGGTCGGCGAGCGCGTGCGCATCATGACGGTGGACGGCACCAGCCGCGTTTCACACTGATTCGATGCATAAAAAAACCCGACTCGGCCAGGCCGGTCGGGTTTTTTTGCGTCTGCGCTTGAGCGGTGGTGGCTACCCGGTGATAGCCGGGTGCGTATCACATGGCCCGGCTCCTGGCAGGTTCAGCGCGCGTGGTCGTCGAGCATTGCGCGCGCTACGGCTTCGGCAATACGAATACCGTCAACGCCGGCCGACAGGATTCCTCCTGCGTAGCCCGCGCCTTCACCTGCAGGGAACAGCCCTTTGAGATTGACGCTCTGGAAGTCAACTCCGCGCGTGATGCGCAGTGGCGAAGAGGTGCGTGTCTCGAGGCCGGTCAGGACGGCATCATGCAGGCTGTAGCCCTTGATCTGCCGATCGAACGCCGGCAACGCCTCGCGAATGGCTTCGATGGCGAAGTCCGGCAGGCTCTTGGCCAGGTCGACCAGCGTGACGCCAGGCTTGTAGGAGGGTTCGACGCTTCCCAGTGCGGTTGACGCCCGGCCGGCCACGAAATCACCCACCAACTGCGCAGGCGCCTGATAGTTGCTGCCGCCCATCTCATAGGCCAGGGTTTCCAGGCGCTCCTGCAACTCGATGCCGGCCAGCGGGCCGCCAGGGTAGTCGCGCTCCGGATCGATACCCACCACCAGGCCCGAGTTGGCATTGCGCTCATTGCGTGAATACTGGCTCATGCCGTTGGTGACCACGCGTCCCGGCTCGCTGGTGGCCGCCACCACGGTACCGCCCGGGCACATGCAGAAGCTGTACACCGAGCGTCCGTTCTTGGCGTGATAGACCAGTTTGTAATCGGCCGCACCCAGTTTCGGGTGGCCGGCATACTTGCCCAGCCGCGCCTGATCGATGAGGGTCTGCGGGTGTTCGATGCGAAAACCCACGGAAAACGGCTTGGCCTCCATGAACACGCCCTTGCCATGCAGCATGCGGAAGGTGTCACGGGCGCTGTGGCCGAGTGCTAGCACCACATGGCGGGACAACAGTTCTTCGCCGCTCTCCAGGACCACGCCCAGCAGTTGCTCACCCTCGGTCAGGATGTCGCTGACTTTTTCCTGGAAACGCACCTCGCCACCCAGGGCGATGATTTCCTGGCGCATGGTCTCTACCATGCCGGTCAGGCGGAAGGTGCCGATGTGCGGCTTGTTGATGTACAGGATCTCGTCCGGCGCGCCCGCCCTGACGAACTCTTCGAGCACCTTGCGGCCGTGGTGCTGGGTGTCCTTGATCTGGCTGTACAGCTTGCCATCCGAGAAGGTTCCGGCACCGCCTTCGCCGAACTGCACGTTGGATTCCGGATTGAGCTCGCCCTTGCGCCACAGGCCCCAGGTATCCTTGGTGCGCTGACGGACTTCCTTGCCACGTTCCAGCACGATCGGCTTGAAACCCATTTGCGCCAGGAGCAGCGCGGCAAAGATGCCGCAAGGACCGAAGCCGACCACCAGCGGTCGTTCCTGCAGCTCGCCCGGCGCCTGGCCCACGTACCTGTAGGTCACATCTGGCGCCGGCCCGATGTTGCGATCGTCGGCGAAGGTGCGCAGCAGCTCTGCTTCGTTACTGGCTTCGAGGTCAATGGTGTAGATGAACAGCAGTTCGCTGTTTTTCTTGCGCGCATCGTAACTGCGCTTGAACAGCGTGAAGCTGAGCAGCTGGTCATCGCTGATACCCAGGCGTTGCACGATGGCCTGGCGCAAGGCGTCATCAGGATGATCCAGGGGCAGCTTCAGTTCGGTGATTCGTAACATGACAAGGTCCAGTATCCCGGCCTTGGTCGGCCGGCGGCTTTATACAAACCGACGAGTATAAGCGTTTGCCTGCCTCGACAGGCAGCGCAAAACGCAAGCGGCCGATCAGTTGTCGCGTGCACCGCCAAAGTAGGCGCAGCCCTGCGACACCTGGCCATCGATGCGCAGCTCGGCGCGCAGGTGACGAATGGCGCCGCTGGCGGGCTCGACGCAGCGCTGCGGGGCGACCCACAGCTCGACGTGCTGGGCATTGGCCTCGCTGGACAGGCTCAGGCCGCCGCCGGGGATCTCTTCTTCGAGGAACGGCAGGGGAAGGGCGTCCTTGCCGGCGCGCTCGATGATCATCCCGCGGCCACTGGCTTTGACGTCCCACTCGGGCGAGTGGCCTTCGGCGCGCAGTGTCAGGTGTTTGAAGTTCGGGTCTTCACAGCCATTGCTGGCACGCTCGAGCCGGTACAAGCGCTGCACGTCGAACTGTCCATCACTGTCAGCCTGGCGACTGCCGCCCAAGCGACCGCGCAGGTCGGCGAACAGGCGAGCCTTGGCGTCGGGCGCCAGACTGTCGGCTTCCTGCAGCAGGCCGGTGTTGCCCGCGTCATTGACCAGAAAGCGACGGTTTTCGTTGCACGGCTTGAACAGCAGCTTGCCGTTCCCAGCGCTGAGCTCGCCCTGCATGCGCGTGCTGCCGATGTTCGGATCGCTGGGCGCCTCGGCGAACATCTGGCAGCCGGCGAACAACGGCAGCAGCGTGGCGAGCATCAAGAGAGGGGTGGCGCGCATGGAAGCTCCAGCGTTAAGACGAAAAGAGCCGGCAACGTTACCGACGCACGCCGGCGATCTCAAGGGGCCGGCATCGATGACCCGCGATCAGGCAAAAGAAAAGGGCCCGCAGGCCCTCTCGTTCATCCTCCCAGGTAGGCGTCGCGCACCTTCGGGTCCACCAGCAGTGCAGCACCCGTGCCTTGCATCACCACGTGCCCGTTTTCCAGCACATAGGCACGGTCGGCCACTTTCAGGGCCTGGTTGGCGTTCTGCTCCACCAGGAACACCGTGACGCCATCGCGGCGCAGCTGTTCGATGATGTCGAAGATCTGCTGGATGATGATGGGCGCCAGGCCCAGCGACGGCTCATCGAGCAGCAGCAGCTTGGGTTTGCTCATCAGCGCCCGGCCGATCGCCAGCATCTGCTGTTCGCCACCTGACATGGTGCCGCCGCGCTGCACGTAGCGTTCCTTGAGGCGCGGGAACAGGTGCAAGACCTTGTCGAGCTGCTCTTGATAGTCGCCCTTGCTGGTGAAGAAGCCGCCCATTGCCAGGTTCTCCTCCACGGTCAGGCGGGCGAACACGCGGCGGCCTTCAGGCACTACCGCGATGCTTTTGCGCATGATCAGCGAGGAGGGCTGGCCAACCAGTTCTTCACCCAGGTACTTGATGCTGCCGCTGTGTGCCTGCGGAGAGCCGCACAGGGTCATCAGCAAGGTCGACTTGCCGGCGCCGTTGGCGCCGATCAGGGTGACGATTTCACCCTGGTTGATTTCGACGTTGACGCTGTGCAGCGCCTGGATCTTGCCGTAGAAGGTCGATACGTTTTCGAACTTGAGCATTTACGCCTCCCCCAGGTAGGCCTTGATCACATCAGGGTTGCCACGAATCTGTTCGGGCGTGCCATCGGCCAAGGGCGTGCCCTGGTTGATCACCACGATGTGATCGGAAATGCTCATCACCAGCTTCATGTCATGCTCGATCAGCAGCACGGTCAGGTTGTGGGATTCGCGCAGATAACCGATGAGGGCCTTCAGGTCCTCGGTTTCCTTGGGGTTCAGGCCCGCCGCAGGCTCGTCGAGCATGATGATGCGCGGCTGGGTCATCATGCAGCGAGCGATTTCCAGGCGTCGCTGTTGGCCATAGGCCAGGGTGCCTGCAGTGCGGTTGGCAAACTCGGTCAGGTTGACCTTGTCCAGCCAGTACGCCGCACGCTCCATGGCTTCCTTCTCGCTGCGGCGAAAGCTCGGGGTCTTGAACAGGCCGGCAAAGAAGTTGGTGTTGAGGTGGCGATGCTGGGCGATCAGCAGGTTTTCCAGCGCCGTCATTTCCTTGAACAGGCGCACGTTCTGGAAGGTGCGCACCACACCCTTGCGGGCGATGAGATGGCCCGGCAAACCCTGGATCGGCTGGCCGTCCAGCAGGATGCTGCCGCCGCTGGGTTTGTAGAAGCCAGTCAGGCAGTTGAACACCGTGGTCTTGCCGGCGCCGTTCGGGCCGATCAATGCCACGACCTGTTTTTCCTTGACGGTCAGGCCCACGCCGTTGACCGCCAACAGCCCACCAAAGCGCATGCTCAGGCCGCTGACTTGCAGAATTTCGCGGCTCATCGACGCAGCTCCATATGGGGACGTTGCATAGGCAGCAGACCTTGCGGGCGCCAGATCATCATCAGCACCATCATGGCGCCGAACATCAGCATCCGGTACTCGCTGAACTCGCGCATCAGCTCCGGCAGCAGGATCATCACGATTGCCGCCAGGATCACGCCCAACTGCGAACCCATGCCGCCGAGCACCACGATGGCGAGAATGATGGCCGATTCGATGAAGGTGAACGACTCGGGCGTGACCAGGCCTTGGCGCGCGGCGAAGAAGCTGCCGGCAAAGCCTGCGAAGCTGGCGCCGAGGGTAAAGGCCGAAAGCTTGATGATGGTCGGGTTCAGGCCCAGCGCGCGGCAGGCGATCTCATCTTCACGCAGCGCTTCCCAGGCGCGGCCGATGGGCATGCGCAACAACCGGTTGATGACGAACAGCGCCACCAGGGCCAGCACCAGTGCGACCAGGTACAGGAAGATGACCTTGTTCATCGAGTTGTATGGCAGGCCGAAGTACTCGTGGAAGGTCTGCATGCCTTCGGCGGCGCGGCGCTCGAAGGTCAAACCGAAGAAGCTCGGCTTTTCGATGTTGCTGATGCCGTTCGGACCGCCGGTCCAGTCGGTGAGGTTGCGCAGGAACAGCCGGATGATTTCGCCGAAGCCCAGGGTCACGATGGCCAGGTAGTCGCCGCGCAGGCGCAGTACCGGGAAGCCCAGGAGGAAACCGAAGGTGGCCGCCATCAGGCCGGCGATCGGCAGGCAGATCCAGAAACCCCAGCCCAGATAGTGCGAGAGCATCGCGTAGCTGTAGGCACCCACGGCATAGAACCCGACATACCCCAGGTCCAGCAGGCCCGCAAGGCCGACCACGATGTTCAGGCCCAGGCCCAGCATCACGTAGATCAGGATCAGGGTGGCGATATCGACCGCGCCGCGTGAACCGAAGAACGGCCAGGCCAGCGCGGCCATGATCAGGCCGAGGATGATCCAGCGCTGGGTCTTGGGCAGGGTCAGGAAGTTGCTGACCGAGGCCGGCACCAGCTTGCGCCCGGAGCCTTGCCCCATGGCTGCGCTCCATTGCCGGTCGAACAGCACGCGCAGGAACATCAGCACCGAGGACACGGCAATCACCATCAGGGTGAAATCGCTCTGGGTGTGTACCACCAGACGAATGCCATCGATGCTCAGCTTCAGGCCCAGTACCGGGAACGCGACCGCCCACACCAGGATGGCGCTGAACAGCGCCTGTTTGAGATTTCTGTTCATACTTTTTCAACCTCCGGGCGGCCCAGAATACCGGTCGGCCGGAACAGCAGGACGAGTACCAGCAGGCCGAACGCTACGACGTCCTTGTACTGGTCACCAAAGATGTCAGCGCCGAATGCTTCGGCCACCCCCAGCACCAGACCACCGAGCATCGCGCCGGGAATGCTGCCAATGCCGCCCAGGACTGCGGCGGTGAACGCCTTGAGCCCCACCAGGAAGCCGGCGTTGGGGTTGATCACACCGTATTGCATGCTCAGCAGTACCGCTGCCACGGCAGCCAATGCCGCGCCGATGACGAAGGTCAGGGCAATGATGTTGTTGGTGTTGATGCCGAGCAGGTTGGCCATCTTCAGGTCTTCGGCACAGGCGCGGCAGGCGCGGCCCAGGCGGGAGCGGGAGATGAACAGGGTCAGCAGGGTCATGGCCACCAGGGTGACCACGAACACCAGAACCTGCATGTAAGACACCAGGACCTCTTCCGCGCCGCCCGGGCCGAACGAGAAACTCCCCGGAATCAGGTTGGGAATGGATTTGTCCTTGGAGTCCTGCGACAGCAGTACGGTGTTCTGCAGGAAGATCGACATACCAATGGCGGAGATCAGAGGAATCAGGCGGTTGCTGTTACGCAGCGGCCGGTAGGCCACCCGCTCGATGCTGTAGCCATAGGCACTGGTGACGAAGATGGTGGCCACGAACGCCACGGTCATCAGAATCGGCAACGAATCGATGCCCATCATGGCCAGCCCGGCCAGGGCAATGAAGGCGACGTAGGAACCGATCATGTACACCTCGCCGTGGGCGAAGTTGATCATGCCGATGATGCCGTACACCATCGTGTAGCCAATGGCGATCAGGGCATAGGTGCTGCCGATGGTCAATCCATTAACCAATTGCTGGAAGAAGTGATAGAGCTCAGGCATTGAAGCGCTCCTAAAAACCTGATGTGCATTCGCTGGCGGGGGGTAACCCGGCGCGCCTCGTGGCCTGGGCGACGATGACGGGGCTTGGCCAGTGAACCGCGGGTGACGGTTTTAAGATTTTCAGGTGGGTTGGCTGCCGGATCGCGGCAATCGGGCCCATGAACCTCGTAAAACAAAGCCCACTGCTCGCACAGTGGGCTTGTAGGTCAACTGATGATCAGGCGGTTATTGAGGAGAGACTTCGGTCTTCGGCTTGCCGAAGTGCCATTCGTAGACCACGAACTTGAAGTCTTTCAGGTCGCCCTTGGCATCGTAGGACAGGTCGCCGGTCGGGGTCTTGGTGGTGTTGCTGTGGATAGCCTCAGCCACTTTGGCCGTGTCTTCGCTCTTGGCGTTGGTGATACCTGCGGCAATCACTTCAACGGCCGAGTAGGACGGGAACACGAACGGGCCGCTCGGGTCTTTGCCGTCAGCCTTGATGGCGTCGACGATGGCCTTGTTCTGTGGGTCGGCGTCGAAGGACTTCGGCAGCGTGACCAGCAGGCCTTCGGAGGCGTTCTGGGCAATCTGCGAGATCGAATCGTTACCCACGCCCTCAGGCCCCATGAACTTGGCTTTCAAGCCTTTCTCCTGGGCTTGGCGCAGGATCAGACCGAGCTCCGGGTGGTAGCCGCCGTAGTAGACGAAGTCGACATTGTTCTGCTTGAGCTTCTGGATGACCGAGGAGAAATCCTTGTCACCCGCGTTCAGGCCTTCGAAGACCGCGACTTTGACGCCCTTGCTCTCAAGCGTTTTTTTCACGGCGGTGGCGATGCCTTCACCGTATTGCTGCTTGTCGTGCAGCACCGCTACCACTTTCGGCTTAACGTGGTCGGCGATGTAGTTGCCGGCGGCAGGGCCTTGAGCGCTGTCCAGACCGATGGTGCGGAAGATCATCTTGTAGCCACGGCTGGTGATTTCCGGGCTGGTGGCTGCCGGCGTGATCATGATCACACCTTCGTCTTCGTAGATGTCCGATGCGGGCTGGGTTGAGCTGGAGCACAGGTGGCCAACCACGAACTTGACGCCATCGTTGACCACTTTGTTGGCAACTGCCACGGCCTGCTTGGGATCGCAGGCGTCGTCATATTCCTTGGCTTCGAGCATCTTGCCATCCACGCCGCCCTTGGCGTTGATGTCCTTGATAGCCTGCTTGGCGCCTACGAACTGCATGTCGCCATACTGTGTCACCGGCCCGGTTTTAGGACCGGCAATACCGATCTTGATGGTATCGGCAGCCAACGAATGGCTGGCCACACCAGCCAGTACCATTGCAGCGAACAGCTTGGAAATCTTGATCATAGTGCTCCACTCATTCTGTTGTAATTTTTATAGTCCTGGCGGCCAGGGCTACAGACCGGGGCGGGGGTTGCCATACGAGCGCATCATGCAGCAAGCCCACCTTCCCCTGGAACTTGTCCCGGAACTGTACCGGTACAGTGTAGAGCGCTGTTCGCGCGCTTGAAAAGCCGGCACGGCACAACGCTTTCAAGGGGTGTCGCGTGATCGATACAAAGATACAAGAAAGCGCCATAACGTCTGGTTTGAGCGTCGAGTACAAGCGCGCGTTCGAGGTCGATCGATCAATTACGTGTTTGAAGCCCAGGTTTTCTGCAAAAATAGCGGCCTTTTTGTAAAGCCATTTTCCCTGCAAGGGCCCCATGACTGATCACACAAGCACCCTCTATGCCAAATTGCTTGGCGAGACTGCAATCATCGAATGGAAAGCACTGGAGCGTTTCTGGGCAAAAGGTGACCTGATTTGGGTCGCGCCAAGCCTGGATCTGATCGAAGCCGCCGCTGCCATGGCCGAGAATCACCATGAAACCGTGGCGAAATGGCGTTCTGATGGCATTGTCGGCGCCGTCTCTGATGAGGTCGCTCTGAGCCTGCAAACCCGCGATCCAGAGATATGGGCGGTGGTTGTCTCGCCCTTTATCCTGATTCAGGAAAAGACTGGAAACAACATGTGAGCTGTTTCGGTGCGCCCTGCTTTGGAAATGGTCTGTTCTGGAGCACAGTGCGTGTCGGCAACGGTGCAGGTTGGTAACAGCAGTCTGTGCATTTGCACACTGAGGTAACAACTTACGCAGGGCGTAATAACTTCCGATCATCTCACGAGGCTATTCATGAGCAGTGCACGCCCTTCGTTAGGTTTCGCCGGTGTCGGTCTGATGGGGCTGCCCATGTGCAGGCGCCTGCTCGCTGCAGGCTTTCCCTTGATCGTCTGGAACCGCAGCGCCGACAAATGCATACCACTGCGTGACGCCGGTGCGCGTATTGCACAAACGCCCGCACAGCTCTGCCGTGAGGCCGATATCGTCCTCACGTGCCTGGCCGACGTGGCAGCCGTGCGCGGCGTCATCTTCGGCGAGCAGGGCATAGCCTCTGCCGGCAGCGCGAATCATGTATTGGTCGACCTGTCGAGCCTGGAGCCCACGGCAACCCGGGAAATGGCGGCAGAGCTCGCGGCCACCTGCGCGATGGCCTGGATCGACGCACCCGTATCGGGTGGCGTCCAGGGCGCCGAAGCCGGCAGCCTTGCAATCATGGTCGGGGCTGAGGATGAGCCGTTGCAGCGAGTGCGTGAGGTATTGCTCAGCCTGGGCCAACGCGTCACGCACATGGGTGGGGTAGGGGCAGGGCAGGTGACCAAGGCCTGCAACCAGATGATCGTGGCCTGCAACGCGCTGGTGATTGCCGAGGCAGTGGCATTGGCCGAACGCTCCGGCGTCGATGCGCGATTACTGGCACAGGCGCTGGCAGGCGGCTTTGCCGACTCCAAACCGCTGCAGATTCTGGCCGGGCAGATGGCCGAAAGCCGCTTCGAGCCGATCAAGTGGCACGTCAAGACGTTGCTCAAGGATCTGGACAGTGCGGTGAAGTTGTCCCACGAACAAGGCTCGGCTACACCGGTTACCGGCTTGGCCGCGCAACTGATGCGCCTGCATGGCAGCCAAGGTTATCTGGAGCAGGACCCGGCCACCCTGGTGGAGTTGTACAGGGGAAATTCCTGAGCTGAACCGCCCGGGACCGAACAGTTCCGAGCCGCAGCACCGCCT
>NZ_DAMCCR010000046.1:29232-31459 GCF_032058845.1 Pseudomonas sp.
GGCGGTGCGCGGCAGTCAGGGTGTCAGCCAGCCACCAGAATGCGGATGGCTTCGAGACGTAATGCGGCCTTTTCCAGCATCGCCACACCGTCCTTGCGCAGCTTGCGCAACGCATCGAGCTCGGTATCGCGAACGCTCGGGTTTACCGCCTTGAGGGCTGTCATCCTTGCCAGCTCTTCATCGGCCTCGGCCGCCAGACGCCGCTGGGCTTGGGCTACCCGCTCGATATGGGCCGGCATGATTTTCTCTTCGCCAGCGGCAATCCGTTTCGACAACACATCACGCTGAGCCTGTACGAACTTGTTGGCGCTCGCCCGCGGCACGCTTTCCAGCTGCTCGTTCAGCGTTTCGAAGGCTACCCGGGCCGCCAGGTCGTTGCCATTGGCGTCGAGCAGGCAGCGCAGGGCAGCCGGCGGCAGGTAGCGGCCCAGTTGCAGATGCCGCGGCGCGACCACTTCACTGACATACAACAGTTCCAGCAGCACGGTGCCCGGCTTGAGCGCCTTGTTCTTGATCAGCGCGACGGCCGTGTTGCCCATCGAGCCAGACAGCACCAGGTCCATGCCGCCCTGCACCATGGGGTGTTCCCAGGTAATGAACTGCATGTCTTCGCGAGACAACGCCTGGGCACGGTCGTAGGTGATGGTGACCCCTTCATCGTCCCCGAGCGGGAAGCTGGCATCGAGCATCTTCTCGCTGGGCTTGAGGATCAGCGCGTTCTCGGAGTGGTCTTCGCTGTCGATGCCAAAGGCGTCGAACAGGGTTTCCATGTAGATCGGCAAGGCAAACTGGTCATCCTGCTCGAGAATGGCTTCCACCAGGGCTTCACCTTCGCCAGCGCCTCCGGAGTTCAGTTCCAGCAGACGGTCGCGGCCACTGTGCAGATCGGCTTCGAGGCGTTCGCGTTCGGCACGCGCCTCGACCACCAGTGCGTCCCAGGCCTGGCTGTCGCCGCCGCCGAGCTGCGCCAGCAGGCGTGGACCGAACTGATGCTGCAAGGCGGTACCGGTCGGGCATGTGGCCAGGAAGGCATTGAGCGCCTCCTGATACCACTGGTACAGGCGTTCCTGCGGGCTGTCCTGCAGGTAAGGCACGTGCAGCTCGATGGTGTGTTTCTGACCGATACGGTCGAGGCGGCCGATCCGCTGCTCGAGCAGATCGGGGTGCGCTGGCAGGTCGAACATCACCAGGTGATGGGCGAACTGGAAGTTGCGGCCTTCACTGCCGATTTCCGAGCAGATCAGCACCTGGGCGCCAAACTCTTCATCGGCGAAGTACGCGGCGGCGCGGTCTCGCTCGAGGATGTTCATGCCTTCATGGAAGACCGTGGCCGGAATGCCCGAACGCACGCGCAAGGCGTCTTCCAGGTCCATGGCGGTTTCAGCATGGGCACAGATCACCAGCACTTTGGTGCGCTTGAGCATCTTCAGCGTATCGATCAGCCAGTCCACGCGCGGGTCGAAGCGCCACCAGCGTTCTTCTTCCGCGCTTTCGGCCTGGGCCTGGAACGCCACTTCCGGATAGAACTCGGCACGTTCACTTGGATCGAGCGCGGCATAGGCCGGTGGATTGGCCAGCGGATACGCATGCAGCTGACGCTCGGGGAAACCCTGAATCGCCGCACGGGTATTGCGGAACAGCACACGCCCGGTGCCGTGGCGATCGAGCAGTTCGCGAATCAGGCGGGCGCTGGCCTGGCTGTCGCCATCGTTGACGGCGGTCAGCAGTGCCTCGCCCTCGGCGCCGAGGAAACCCTGGATGGTGTCATGGGCTTTGCCAGACAGGCGGCCCTGGTCAAGCAGCTCTTGCACCGCCTCGGCTACTGGCCGGTAGTGCTCGCTCTCGGCGCGGAAGGTGGCGAGGTCATGGAAGCGGTCCGGGTCCAGCAGGCGCAAGCGGGCGAAGTGGCTGTCCTGACCCAGCTGTTCGGGGGTGGCCGTCAGCAGCAGAACACCGTCGATCACCTGGGCCAGCTGTTCCACCAGTGCGTATTCGCGGCTGGCGTGCTCTTCATGCCACACCAGGTGGTGGGCCTCGTCGACGACCATCAGGTTCCAGCCCGCTGCGAACAGGGCATCCTGGGCTTTTTCGTCTTCGATCAGCCATTCCAGGGCGACCAGCGCCAACTGAGCGTCTTCGAACGGATTGCTGGCGTCGCTTTCGATGAAGCGCTCGGCGTCGAACAGCGCCACTTCCAGGTTGAAGCGGCGGCGCATTTCCACCAGCC
>NZ_DAMCCR010000047.1:0-30829 GCF_032058845.1 Pseudomonas sp.
GACCATGGGCACGACGATCACCACCACGACTCGGGCCAGATGACCGTACTGGGCTTCTGGCTGTACCTGATGACCGACTGCATTCTGTTTGCGTCGCTCTTCGCTACCTACGCGGTGCTGTCCGGCAGTTTTGCCGGCGGCCCGTCGGGTCACGACATCTTCCAGCTCGACTTCGTGCTGGTGGAAACCGCGTTCCTGCTGCTGTCTTCGATCACTTTCGGCTTCGCCATGCTGAAGATGTTCGCCGGTAGCAAGTCAGGCGTGCTGGGCTGGTTGGCCGTGACCTTCCTGTTCGGTGCAGGCTTCATCGCGATGGAAGTCTATGAATTCCATCACCTGATCGGCGAGGGCTTCGGCCCGCAGCGCAGTGGTTTCCTCTCGGGCTTCTTTGCCCTGGTCGGCACCCACGGTCTGCACGTGACCGCTGGCCTGATCTGGATGGCGATCATGATGTACCAGATCAACAAGCACGGCATCACGCCGACCGCCACCACGCGCATGAGCTGCCTGAGCCTGTTCTGGCACTTCCTGGACGTGGTCTGGATCTGCGTATTCACCGTCGTTTATCTGCTGGGGGTTATCTAAATGGCCAATGCACATGACGCGCATCACGACAACAGCCACGGCAGCGTGAAGTCCTACATGATCGGCTTTGTACTGTCGATCATCCTGACCGCGATCCCGTTTGCGCTGGTGATGTCGCCAGTAATGGACAAGATGTGGACCGTAGTGGTCGTGGTGGCGATGGCCGTGATTCAGGTCGTGGTACACCTCGTGTACTTCCTGCACATGGACCGCTCGAAAGGGCAGCGCAACAACGTCTCGACGTTCCTGTTCACCGTCATGGTGATTGCACTGCTGGTCGGCCTGTCGCTGTGGATCATCTTCAGCATCCACTTCCAGATGATGGCCAAGTGAGGTAACTCTGCATGTCCGTGAAGCACTTCATCCAGATCACCAAGCCGGGCATCATTTTCGGTAACGTGATCTCCGTGGCAGGTGGTTTCTTTCTGGCTGCCAAGGGCCATATCGACTTTACGCTGCTGTTGGCAGTGATCGTCGGCACGTGCCTGGTGGTGGCTTCCGGCTGTGCATTCAACAACTGCATCGACCGCGACATCGACCAGAAGATGGAGCGCACCAAGAACCGCGTCATGGTTCAGGGCGGCATGTCCCTGACCGTGGCGCTGGTCTACGCGGCGCTGCTGGGCGTGGGCGGCTTCAGCCTGCTGTATGTCCAGGCCAATCCGTTGGCGGCCTACTGCGCGCTGGCCGGCTTCGTGGTCTATGTCGGTTTCTACAGCCTGTGGTTGAAGCGCAAGTCGGTGCACGGCACCTTGGTCGGCAGCCTGTCCGGTGCCATGCCTCCGGTGATCGGCTACTGCGCCGTGAGCAACAGCTTCGACCTGGCCGCCGTGACCCTGCTGGTGATGTTCAGCCTGTGGCAGATGCCGCACAGCTTCGCCATCGCCATCTTCCGCTTCAATGACTACCGCGCCGCCAACATTCCGGTGTTGCCGGTGGCGCGTGGCATTCTGGCGGCGAAGAAGCAGATCCTGCTGTACATCCTGGCCTTCGTGCTCGCCACCCTGATGCTGACGCTGGGCGGTTATGCCGGCATCGGTTACCTGGTGGTGGCAGCGGCCATGGGTCTGTACTGGCTGTACATGGCCTGGGGCGGCTACCGCGCTCAGGACGACAGCAAATGGGCGCGCAAGGTATTCGGCTTCTCGATCCTCACCGTCATGGCGTTGAGCCTGATGATGTCGGTGGACAGCCAGAGCGCGACCGATGTGCTGATGACCTACGCACGCTGATCGACATGCAGTACCTCGAACCCCGGCCTGTGCGCCGGGGTTTTTTATGGATGGCGAGAAAACGTGAATGGACGATGGTCCTGAAAATATTCGTATAAACAGGAAATACTCGTTTACAGGTAATGGTTTTCAGCAGTAATGTCTGTTTCGGCCACCGCAGTGGCCAACGTCGCTCGGACGGTTCCGGGCGCTGACGTCTACAGAGGCATACCATGGCTGATACCCCTTCGCCGCGCCGCTTCGCGCGCATCGACCGGCTTCCCCCCTACGTCTTCAACATCACCGCCGAGCTCAAGATGGCCGCCCGCCGCCGTGGCGAGGACATCATCGATCTGAGCATGGGCAACCCCGATGGCGCCACGCCGCCGCACATCGTCGAGAAACTGGTGCAGGTCGCCCAGCGTGAAGACACCCACGGGTACTCCACCTCGCGCGGGATTCCGCGTCTGCGTCGCGCCATCTCCCGTTGGTACAAGGACCGCTACGAGGTCGACATCGACCCGGATGACGAAGCCATCGTCACCATCGGCTCCAAAGAAGGCCTTGCCCACCTGATGCTGGCCACCCTCGATGCCGGTGATACGGTGCTGGTGCCCAACCCCAGTTATCCGATCCACATCTACGGTGCAGTGATCGCCGGCGCCCAGGTGCGCTCGGTGCCGCTGGTGCCGGGCGTGGATTTCTTCAACGAGCTGGAGCGGGCGATTCGCGAATCGATCCCCAAGCCGAAGATGATGATCCTGGGCTTCCCCTCGAACCCCACCGCCCAGTGCGTGGAGCTGGATTTCTTCGAGCGCGTGGTGGCCCTGGCCAAGCAGTACAACGTGCTGGTGATCCATGACCTGGCCTACGCCGACATCGTCTACGACGGCTGGAAAGCCCCGTCGATCATGCAGGTGCCCGGCGCCAAGGACATCGCGGTGGAGTTCTTCACGCTGTCCAAGAGCTACAACATGGCCGGCTGGCGCATCGGCTTCATGGTGGGCAACCGCGAGCTGGTCAACGCCCTGGCGCGGATCAAGAGCTACCACGACTACGGCACCTTCACGCCGTTGCAGGTGGCTGCCATTGCGGCGCTCGAAGGCGACCAGCAATGCGTGCGCGACATCGCCGAGCAGTACCGCCAGCGTCGCAACCTGCTGGTCAAAGGCTTGCACGAGCTGGGCTGGATGGTCGAAAACCCCAAGGCGTCGATGTATGTCTGGGCGAAGATTCCCGAGGCCTATGCCCATCTGGGCTCGCTGGAGTTCGCCAAGAAGCTGCTGGCGGAAGCCAAGGTGTGTGTGTCGCCGGGCATCGGTTTTGGTGACTACGGCGACGACCATGTGCGCTTTGCCCTGATCGAGAACCAGGACCGCATCCGTCAGGGTATCCGCGGCATTCGGCAGATGTTCCGGGCCGATGGTCTGATCCAGAAGTAAGCGCTGCCTCACCACGGGCGCCGGCCCGTGGTGAGGTTTGCCATGACCGGCCATCTGCCGACGATTTATTTTTCACCAGCCCTCTTCTCAGGCGCACGGCGTTGGATTAAAAAGAGCGCGCGGGGCAATCCCGCTCCCTCAAACCTTCTCCCCGTGGGCATCATGTCCGAATACAACCCTTGCCTTGACTGCGGCGCCTGCTGCGCGTACTTCCGTGTGTCCTTCTTCTGGGGTGAGTGCCAATCCTCCGGAGGCGTGGTGCCCGATGACCTGGTGGTGCAGATCAACCCGACCCGTGTCGCGATGATCGGTACCGACGCCAAGCCGTCACGCTGCATCAGCCTGGAGGGCGAGGTCGGCAAGCAGGTCGGTTGCAGTATCTACGCCAACCGTTCCAGCCCGTGCCGGGAGTTCGATGCCTCGTGGGTCAATGGCGTGCACAACCCCAGCTGCGACGACGCTCGCGCCGCCTATGGCCTGCCGCCGCTGACGCCGCCGGGTGCCAATGAACCGCACTGGCCGGACGACGGTGACGATGGCGCCAAAGTGGCCTGAGCGAGGGTTTCGAGTGACGCAATGGCTGTCCATTCGACCAAGGCCGGGTGCGCTCTGGTAGTGTGACCAGATGACACTACACAGTCATACGACCGTAATGGACAGGAGACCCGGCGTGACCCAACCCCGCAGTTTTTCCACCGACCTCAGCCTCGACAGCCCGCGGTTGCAGTTGCGACCCATGCGTCATGCCGACGCGCCTGCCTGGCTGACCATCATGGCCGACCCGCAAGTGATGCGGTATTGGCATCATGCCCCCTGGCAGGACGTCGCCGAAGCCGAAAGCGCGTTGGCGCAAGACCGTCAGGCCTATGCTGACGGCCAGCAGCTGAAGCTGGGCATGTACCGCCGTGACACCGGCGAGCTGATCGGCATGGTGCAGTTGTTCAACATCGATGAGGTGTCGCGCCGGGGCGAGATCGGCTATTGCCTGGCCAGTGCCGTGCAAGGGCGCGCCTACATGGATGAAGCCTTGACCTGCTTCATCGATTACTTGGCCCACACCCTGCACCTGCGTCGTCTGGAAGCCGAAATCGACCCGCGCAACGAGGGCTCTGCACGCACCCTGGAGCGCCAGGGTTTCGTGCTCGAAGGCACCTTGCGTGCACGCTGGTGCGTGGCCGGAGAACTGTCGGATTCGGGCTTGTATGGCCTGCTGATGGAGCCGCCGGTGGCGTAAGCCTGCTTGCACCCGGGCAGGCGCCTAGGTAGGGTCGCTGCACGATCGATCTGCCTGTGGTGCCAACCTTGCCGCGTTATTACCTGTCCCTGAGCCTGCTGCTGTACCTGGCCTGTCTGTTCTGCACGGGGGCGCACCTGGTCGGCGGCGCCCAGATGCCGTCATTGCAGATGCTGCTGTACGGCCCGTGGGCGATGCCCTTTGGCCTGTTCCAGTGGTTCGCCAATCCGCTGTTCGCGCTGGCCGTGCTGGCGCATCGGCGCTTTCGCCGCCTGGCGCTGCTGGCAGGCCTGGCTGCGTTGTACCTGGCGCTGAGCGGCCTGGGCATCGAGCGTTTGCCTGACAACGTCAGCTACGCCTTCGATGACGTCGCCGCCCTGGGCCTGGGGTTCTACCTCTGGGTGCTGGCCCTGTTCGGCTTCAGTGCAGGGCAAGGCTGGTGGTGCTGGAAGGCCCGCCGTGCAGGCGAGGTGCCCGGCTGGCAATGGCCGGACCTGGCGCTTTTGGCGGCCCTGGCATTGACGATCTACACCGCCGCCGGCATGCCCTCGCTGCAGTTCGAGCCAGGGCGGATTCTGCTGCCGCCTGAACCCTCTTTGGCCATTTGAGGTCTAGCGCCAGCAGGGGCAGGCGTTCTTGACCTGCCCCGCATTCACTGCAAAGGAGTTCACCTGATGCTTCGTTCCCTGATCGGCACCGGCGCGGTATTGCTGCTCGCGGTGTCTTGCGCCCACGCGGCCGACGACTCGCCGACCTACACCCAGTGCATGGACACCGCGTCCAGCACCTCGCTGATGAGCACCTGCATCCAGACCGAAACCCAGGCCCAGGACGCACGCCTGAACCAGGCCTACAAGCAGTTGATGGGCAAGCTGGATGCGCAGAAGAAAAAAGGCCTGCGCGAGATTCAGCGCAGCTGGATGGCCTACCGCGACGCCAACTGCAGCTTCCATGGCAGCCTCGACAACGGCACCCTGTCGCGCGTCAACGCGGCCATGTGCGTCAAGGACCTGACCCGTGAGCGCGCCGCAGAACTCGAGCGCATGGCCAATCCCGAGGGCTAGACCCGCGGCTGCTCAGGCACCGGCACCGGCTCGGCAAACAGTGCTTCACGCTGCATCGACTCCAGGTTGCGCTCGATGGTTTCGCAGATCGCGTCCATCTTGATCTGGTGCTCGCTGGCCTTGAACGGGCTCTGCAAGTCGGTGCCGATGCGCTCGATGGCCAGCAGCATGAAGCCGACCACCGTCGACGCCAGGGGCGTGAACCAACCCAGTGACTCGACAATGCCCACTGGCACGATCAGGCAGAACAGGCTGATGAACAGCCGTGGGAAATAGACGTAAGGGAAGGGCAGGGGCGTGTTGGCGATGCGCTCCATGCCGCCTTGGGCGTTGGAGATGTCGACCATGGTCGATTCCAGCCGCGCCAGACGGATGCTGTCGAGCCGTCCCGCCTTGTACTCGTTGGCCAGCAGCGCCGCGGAGCCTGCGAGAATGTCATTGGCGAAGTTGTTCGAGCCATTGCGCCGTTCGAACTCCGCATCCGGGATGAACGCAATCAGCTCGGGCGGGCAGGGCTCACCCTTCAGGTGCGCCGCCAGGCAGTTCACGTAGGCCACCTGGCGCCGCAGCAAGGTGGCCTTGATCGGGCCGAGGCGCTCGTCCGGGTCATCGATCAGGGTCAGCACCTGGCGGGCGAAGCTGCGTGAACTGTTGACCATCGCCCCCCACAACGTGCGCGCCTCCCACCAGCGGTTATAGGCGCTGCTGTTGCGAAAGCTCACCAGCACCACCAGCGCTGAGCCGAGCAGGGTGAGAGGGATCAGGGGCAGGTTGAACTTGCTGTTGAGAAACAGCATGAAATCAATGGTGACCAGAACGTCCCAGATCAGCAGCCAGAACAATGACCAACCGATGTAGCCGAGGGTTTTGGTCACCAAGCGAATTTTATGGGCAATGAGTGCTTTCAAGGCACGACCTCGTGTGCGGGACAGTGAGCATCCGACGCCGCGGCTTGCGCAAGGTTCGCGCGACCGGTCGCCGCACGTGGCCCGGTACTGGCCAACGCCTATGGCGGGCCGCACGCCGCCGACGCAGCCCCGTATCGGGCCCAGGGGGCGTGGCCTGAGTCTGAGGCGTTGGCGGGCTGGGTGCACACCGCCGCGGCGACGGTGCCTGCACCCTGCATTACACCTGCGGCGCTTTTGCCATCAATGCCGGCACCGGTTTGGGCCGTTGCGGCTTGGCCCCTTGCTGCGCCAGCTGGAACTGGTAGCGACGCCACTCGCGGTCGATCTCGCTGTAGGGCATGAACACGCTGACGCGCTCGGCACCGGCCAGGTCCGGTCGGCGGGCGCTGTCGATCTCGTCCTTGTCAATGTAGGCGATATTGATCCCGACTACCTTGCCATCATCGGCAAACAGCGGACCGCCCGACATGCCCTTGACCAGCGGGCCGTCATGAACCGAATAGAACACGCCGCCGCCGGTGCCTTTGAGCCGCACCATCGAGGCCGACGCATGGCCGCGGCCCTCGACAGGCATCTGCAGGCCGTTGAAGCCGACGGCAGTCACCGCCTCACCGGGCACGAACTGTCGCCATTGCGGGGTGCGTTCAGCCTTGTGGCGGAAGAACACGACATCGCCAAGGCCTTCATGGACCACGCCGGGCAGGAACGGGGTGTGCTTGGCGGTAACGGCGTAGTCCTCGTTCCACTGGATCGCCGAGGCCATCAGCAGCATCGGCAGCGGACCGCCGGAATGAACGACGAACGCCTGGTCATAGGTGGGATTCGAGGCGAACGAACTGGTGGGCATTCCATTGCACCCACTCAGCAGCATCAGTGCTGCGAGGCAGGGCACAGTTGGTTTCATGATTCAGGTTCTGAGAAGGATGGATGGGCAACGTGACAACACGCTAGTGGCACGCCTTACTTATGGGTTAGCCCCAATGGGATGGAGAGTAATGGTGGCACATAGCTATTGCCAATCGAAATTAGCCATTACAGTGATAGCATCCGCCGAATGGTATACCGTCTACCATAAGCGCACACTGAGGCGTTTTCCGCGACCCTATCGGAACGCTGTTCGCTGTGTAGGAAATGCCTGATATTCGGCACTCGCGCTTGTCATCGACCCATGACGTTTTGCAGGCATCGGGCGCTATGCCTACAATGCGCACGGGTGCGTCAGGCATGTCGCTGAATCGCAGGTTAACTATCCAACACCAGTCGGGCCGCTGGTGAGGTTCTACCGTGCCCGCACCCAATACCCCTGCTTCAGCCGTGATCCCCCGCCCCCAAAGGCTCACCAGCCAAGCCCTCGCCGCACTGGAACGCTTTGCCCATATCGAAGCCGTCAGCGGTATTGCCCTGGTCATCGCGGCCATTGCCGCGCTGATCTGGGCCAACAGCGCCGCCAGCGCGTCCTACGAGGCCTTCTGGCACACACAGGTAACGCTCACCCTCGGCTCGCTGAGCCTGGGTCAATCCCTGCACTTTCTGGTCAACGATGGCCTGATGACCATCTTCTTCCTGGTGGTGGGCATGGAGATTCGCCAGGAAATCCAGGACGGCGCCCTGTCCAATGCGCGCATGGCCACCTTGCCGGTGGGTGCTGCCCTGGGTGGCGTGCTGGTACCGGCAGGCCTGTACCTGGCCTTCAACTGGGGCTTGCCGTCCAGCAATGGCTGGGCCGTACCGACGGCCACCGATATCGCGTTTGCGGTGGGTGTTCTGGCGCTGCTCGGCAAGTCGATTCCGGCCAACCTGCGCATCTTCCTCCTGGCCCTGGCGATCATCGACGACATCGCTGCCATCCTGATCATTGCCGTGTTCTACACCGCCAGCCTGGATTTCGCCGGCCTGGGTATTGCTGCGGGTGGTCTGGCACTGGTCCTGGTCATGCAGCGCATGGGCATCGGCAACGCATGGGCTTACGTGCTTCCAGGCGTCATCATGTGGGCCGGCCTGCTCAAGCTCGGCGTACATCCCACCTTGGCCGGCGTGGTACTGGGCCTGATCACCCCAGTACGCTCCGCGCCGTCCCAGGAACGGCCGCTGGACCTGATGTCCAAGGCTCTCCGCGATCTGCTGCACCGGGTCGACCAGGGCGAAAAGAAAGTGGCTACCCCGCTCAAGCAGATCCGTCTGGCCGAGCGTGAGGTGGTGCCACCGGTGCAGCGCGTGCAGGAGCGTCTGCACCCGTGGGTAGCCTTTGCGATCATGCCGTTGTTTGCCTTGGCCAATGCGGGGGTGAACCTGCAAGGCGCGCACCTGGATGTGCCGATCAGTTTCTCGGTCGCCTACGGCGTGGTCGTGGCGTTGGTCGTCGGTAAACCCATCGGTATCTTCTTGGCCACCTTCCTGCTGGTGCGCAGCGGGGTCTGCAGCTTGCCGCAACATGTGACCTGGGGTGGCGTCCTGCTGGTGGGGCTGCTGGCGGGTATCGGCTTTACCATGTCGATCTTCATCGCCGGGCTGGCGTTCGATGATGCGCACCTGTTGGCGGTGGCCAAGTTGAGCGTGTTGTGCGCCTCCACGCTCGCAGCGGCGATCGGGCTGGTATGGGGGGCGGTGTACTTCAAGTGGATGAAGGCAGCGGCGAAGTAACGTGGTGGCTGCTTCGCCCGAGCGGTAAGTGCTTGGGCGCAGTGCGGGTTGCCGAAGAAAAGGGCGACGCCCCGGCCGATTCGAACGGTCACCAGATTCTGGGCACAAAAAAACCGGCCATGAGTGCCGGTTTTTTTGTTCTGGACGCTGTAAGCAGCGTGCAGCTGTTGCGATTTGGTGCCCCGAGGGAGACTCGAACTCCCACTCCTTTCGAAAACGGATTTTGAATCCGCCGCGTCTACCAATTCCGCCATCAGGGCTTGACGCGGCGCAGTATAGAGAGGCTCCGTCCGTCGGTCAATCGCCTTTCATGGTCAATTTTGCCTCAGTGGGCTAAACTTCCCCGCTTTGTCGAACCGAACCTGATCATGCGCGTTGCCGATTTCTCTTTCGAACTCCCCGATACCCTTATCGCTCGCCATCCGTTGGCCGAGCGCCATGGCAGCCGTCTGCTGGTCCTCGATGGGCCGAGCGGGGCGTTGGCGCACCGGCAGTTCACCGATCTGCTCGAGTACCTGCGCCCCGGTGACCTGATGGTGTTCAACAACACCCGGGTGATTCCGGCGCGGCTGTTCGGCCAGAAGGCCTCGGGCGGCAAGCTGGAAGTGCTGGTCGAGCGTGTGCTCGACAGCCACCGCGTGCTGGCCCACGTGCGTGCCAGCAAAGCGCCGAAAGTCGGCACCCGGTTGCTGATTGACGGCGGCGGTGAGGCCGAGATGGTGGCACGCCACGACACCTTGTTCGAGTTGCGCTTTGCCGAAGAAGTGTTGCCGCTGCTCGATCGCGTGGGGCACATGCCGCTGCCGCCGTACATCGACCGGCCTGACGAAGGCGCCGACCGCGAGCGCTACCAGACCGTGTATGCCGAGCGCGCCGGCGCTGTGGCGGCGCCTACCGCCGGGCTGCATTTCGATCAGGCGCTGCTGGCGCAGATCGCGGCCAAGGGCGTGGAGCAGGCGTTCGTGACCTTGCACGTCGGGGCCGGCACCTTCCAGCCGGTGCGGGTCGACAAGATTGAAGACCACCACATGCATAAAGAGTGGCTGGAAGTCGGCCAGGACGTGGTCGATGCCGTGGCGGCCTGCCGCGCTCGCGGTGGCCGCGTCATCGCGGTGGGCACCACCAGCGTGCGCTCGCTGGAAAGCGCCGCGCGCGATGGCCAGCTGAAGGCCTTCAGCGGTGACACCGATATCTTCCTGTTCCCCGGCCGACCCTTCCATGTGGTCGACGCCCTGGTCACCAATTTCCACCTGCCGGAGTCCACGCTGCTGATGCTGGTCTCGGCCTTCGCCGGTTACCCCGAGACCATGGCTGCCTACGCGGCGGCGGTCCAGGAACGGTACCGCTTCTTCAGTTACGGTGATGCCATGTTCATCACCCGCAATCCGGCGCCGCGCGGCCCCGAGGATCAAGCATGACTCGCACCTGTCGAATGTCCTTCGAACTGCTGGCCACCGACGGCAAGGCCCGTCGCGGCCGGCTGACCTTCCCCCGTGGCACGGTCGAAACCCCGGCGTTCATGCCGGTCGGTACCTATGGCACGGTTAAAGGCATGCTGCCGCGTGACATCGAGGCCACCGGCGCCGAGATCATCCTCGGTAACACCTTCCACCTGTGGCTGCGCCCAGGCACCGAGGTGATCAAGAAGCACAACGGCCTGCACGATTTCATGCAGTGGAAAGGCCCGATTCTGACCGATTCCGGCGGTTTTCAGGTGTTCAGCCTGGGGGCGATGCGCAAGATCAAGGAAGAGGGGGTGACCTTCGCCTCGCCGGTCGACGGTTCCAAGGTGTTCATGGGCCCGGAAGAGTCCATGCAGGTGCAGCGCGACCTGGGTTCGGACATCGTCATGATCTTCGACGAGTGCACCCCGTATCCTGCCGAGCACGATGTGGCACGCACCTCCATGGAGCTGTCGCTGCGCTGGGCGCAACGCTCGAAGAATGCCCATGCCGAAAACACCGCCGCGCTGTTCGGCATCGTCCAGGGCGGCATGCACGAAGACTTGCGCATGCGCTCGCTCGAAGGGCTCGACAAGATCGGCTTCGATGGCCTGGCCATCGGCGGCCTGTCGGTCGGCGAGCCCAAGCACGAGATGATCAAGGTGCTCGACTACCTGCCGGGCCAGATGCCTGCTGACAAACCTCGTTACCTTATGGGGGTGGGCAAACCCGAGGATCTTGTGGAGGGTGTGCGCCGCGGCGTCGACATGTTCGACTGCGTGATGCCTACGCGCAATGCGCGCAACGGGCATCTGTTCATCGACACCGGGGTGATCAAGATTCGTAACGCGTTCCATCGCCATGATGAATCGCCACTGGATCCGACCTGCGATTGCTATACCTGCTGCAACTTCTCCCGCGCCTATCTGCACCACCTGGACAAGTGCGGCGAAATGCTCAGCAGCATGTTGAATACGATCCATAACTTGCGTCATTACCAGCGCCTGATGGCTGGTTTGCGCGAGGCTATTCAACAGGGTAAATTGGCCGCCTTTGTCGACGCCTTCTACGCCAAACGCGGGCTGCCTGTGCCGCCGCTGGACTGAGTGTCCTTCACTGAATGTGCAAACCAAGTCTTTGCATAACGCTAGTAACTGGAGTGTCAAATGAGCTTTCTGATTCCCGCCGCCTACGCGGACGCTGCTGCACCTGCTGCCGCGGGTCCTGCTGGTTTTGAGTGGATCTTCCTGGTCGGTTTCCTGGTCATCTTCTACCTGATGATCTGGCGTCCACAGTCCAAGCGCGCCAAAGAGCAGAAGAACCTGCTGGGCAACTTGCAGAAAGGTGACGAAGTTGTCACCAACGGCGGTATTGCCGGCAAGATCATCAAGGTTTCCGATGATTTCGTCGTGCTGGAAGTGTCCGACACCGTTGAGCTGAAGTTCCAGAAGGGTGCCATCGCGGCAACCCTGCCAAAAGGTACGCTCAAGGCGATCTGAGGCATCGATTTTTTTCCAGTCGGGGCGCGCAACGCGCCCCGCGTCTTGTACGGGCGGCGTGATGCTGAACAAATACCCTCTGTGGAAATACGCACTGATCGTGCTGGTACTGGCGATCGGTTTCATTTATTCCGCTCCCAACCTCTACCCGGATGATCCGGCCGTGCAGATCAGCGGTGCCAGTTCGGCGCTGCAGGTCAACCAGGCCGACCTGGACCGTGTCAGCAAGGCGCTGACCGAGGCCGGTCTCGTGGTCAAGGGCGCGAGCCTGGGTGAGAAGGGCAGCGGTCTGATTCGCCTGAGTAATCAGGAAGATCAGTTGCCAGCCAAGGATGTGGTGCGCAAGGCGCTCGGTGATGACTATGTCGTCGCACTGAACCTGGCCCAGACCACCCCGCAGTGGCTGCGCAAGATCGGCGCCAGCCCCATGAAGCTCGGCCTCGACCTGTCCGGCGGTGTGCACTTCCTGCTGGAAGTCGACATGGACAAGGCCATGAGCGCGCGCATGAAGGTCTACGAAGGTGAAGTGAAGACCTTGCTGCGCAAGGAACGCATTCGCTATCGCAGCCTGCCGCAACAGAACGGCGGCATCATGCTCGGCTTTGCCGACGACGCTACCCGCGAACAGGCCCGCAGCCTGGTACGCAAGAATTTCACCGATTTCGACCTGACCACGTCCGAGCGCAATGACCTCGCCGTGCTGCGTCTGGCGCTGACCCAGGCCAAGATCACCGAGATCCGCGAATACTCGATCCGTCAGAACCTCACTACCGTGCGCAACCGCGTCAACGAGCTGGGTGTTGCCGAGCCGCTGGTACAGCGCCAGGGCGCCAACCGTATCGTGGTCGAGCTGCCGGGCGTGCAGGACACTGCCGAAGCCAAGCGTATCCTGGGCAAAACCGCCAACCTGGAGTTCCGCTTCGGCGCCGAACCCGGTGCGTCGCGCGATACCAGCGAAGTCTTCGAGTTCCGCGAAGGCGGCCGTTCGGCGCCGGTCGAGCGCGGCCTGATCATCACCGGTGACCAGGTCACCGATGCCCAGGCCAGTTACGACGAACACGGCCGTCCGCAGGTCAACATCCGCCTCGATGGCCATGGCGGCGAGCTGATGAGCCGCGCCACGCGCAGCAACGTCGGGCGCAGCATGGCGGTGATCTTCATCGAGCAGAAGCCGATCACCCGCTACGTCAAGCAGACCGTCGATGGCGTCGAGAAGGAAGTGCCGGTCCAGAGCTTCCAGGAAGAGAAGAAGATCATCAGCCTGGCGACCATTCAGTCGCCACTGGGTAGCCAGTTCCGCATCACCGGGCTCAATGGCCAGGGCGAGTCGTCCGAGCTGGCCCTGCTGCTGCGTGCCGGTGGTCTGGCCGCGCCGATGTACTTCGCTGAAGAGCGCACCATCGGCCCGAGCCTGGGTGCCGACAACATCACCAAGGGTGTGGATGCATCGCTGTGGGGCATGCTGTTCGTGTCGCTGTTCATCATCGCCATCTACCGTGGCTTCGGTGTGATCGCCACCATCGCCCTGGCGGGCAACATGGTGCTGCTGCTGGCGCTGATGTCCCTGCTGGGCGCAACCCTGACCCTGCCGGGCATCGCCGGTATCGTCCTGACCATGGGCATGGCGGTCGACGCCAACGTGCTGATCTTCTCGCGGATTCGCGAAGAGCTGAAAAACGGCATGTCTGCTCAGCGTGCGATCCATGAAGGTTTCAACCGCGCCTATACCGCGATCATCGACGCCAACCTGACCAGCCTGCTGGTGGGCGGCATCCTGTTCGCCATGGGTACCGGGCCGGTCAAAGGCTTCGCGGTCACCATGTCCCTCGGGATATTCACCTCGATGTTCACCGCCATCATGGTGACCCGTGCAATGGTCAACCTGACCTGCGGCGGGCGTGACATCAAGAAGCTGTGGGTCTGAGGGAATCACCATGAAAACCATCAACTTCATGGGCGTGCGCAACAGTGCGTTCGCCATCACCGTACTCCTCACCGTCCTGGCGCTGTTCAGCTGGTGGCAGAAGGGCCTGAACTTTGGCCTGGACTTCACCGGCGGCACCCTGATCGAGCTGACCTACGAGCGCCCCGCCGACCTCAAGGCCGTGCGCGGCGAGCTGACCAGCTCAGGCTTCCATGAGGCCATTGTGCAGAGCTTCGGCGCCAGCAACGAACTGCTGGTGCGCATGCCGGGCGACGATCCGCAACTGGGCAACAAGGTTGCAGAAGCCTTGAAGAAGGTCAGCGGCGACAACCCGGCAACGGTCAAGCGTGTGGAATTCGTCGGCCCGCAGGTCGGTGAAGAGCTGCGCGACCAGGGCGGGTTGGGCATGCTCCTGGCGCTCGGCGGCATCCTCATCTACCTGGCCTTCCGCTTCCAGTGGAAGTTCGCCGTGGGCGCGATCATCTCGCTGATCCACGACGTGGTGGTGACGCTGGGTATCCTGTCGTTCTTCCAGATCACCTTCGACCTGACCGTGCTGGCCGCCGTACTGGCAATCATCGGCTACTCGCTCAACGACACCATCGTGGTGTTCGACCGGGTGCGTGAGAACTTCCGGGTCATGCGCAAGGCGTCGCTGATCGAGAACATCAACGTCTCGACCACCCAGACCCTGCTGCGCACCATCGCGACCTCGGTTTCGACCCTGCTGGCAATCGCTGCGCTGCTGTTCTTCGGCGGCGATAACCTGTTCGGCTTCTCGCTGGCGCTGTTCATCGGCGTTCTGGCAGGCACCTACTCGTCGATCTACATTGCCAACGTGGTGTTGATCTGGCTGAACCTGAACAGCGAAGACCTGATTCCACCGGTCAAGGCGGAGGGTGTGGACGATCGTCCATAGGGAAATCTCCTACGCCGTGTGGCGAAGCAAGAGGCGCGAGTGTTGAACTCGCGCCTTTTTTTTTGCTCCAAGGCTGGGACAAGCGCGGGCGCGGACCCGCTGGATAGATCAGGAGAGTTCACGTGAACAAATCAATGCTGGTTGGGACGGTTCTGGGTGCAGTGGCGGTGACCGCCGGCGGTGCATTCGCGACCTACAGCTTGGTCAACAAGGGCCCTGAATATGCTCAGGTGACCGACGTGCAGCCAATCAAAGAGCAGATCAAGACGCCGCGTCAGGTCTGCAAGGACGTCACCGTGACGCGCCAGGCGCCCGTCAAGGACCAGCATCAGATCGCAGGTACCGTGGTCGGTGCGCTGGCCGGTGGCCTGCTGGGCAACCAGGTCGGTGGCGGTAACGGCAAGAAGCTCGCCACGGTGGCCGGTGCCGTCGGCGGTGGCTATGCCGGTAACAAGGTGCAGGAAGGCATGCAGCGGCGTGACACCTACACCACCACGCAAACCCGCTGCAACACGGTCAACGACATCAGCGACAAGGTAGTCGGCTACAACGTCAAGTACACCATTGGTGATCAGGCCGGGCACATCAAGATGGATCGCGATCCTGGGTCGAGCATTCCGTTGGACAAGAACGGCAAGCTGATCCTCAGCCAGAATCAGCCCGGGCAGTAAGCGCCCGGCTGGCGTTGACCGAGCGCCGCGCCATCGCGCTGCGCCAAGCATGAGAAAAATCCGATACCTTGCGCAGGTATTGGATTTTTTTTGATTGAAGCCTTCACGTGCTGCGGTTCAGTCAACCCACCGCGTCGCTTTGCTTACGGGATCAGTTTTTCCCGACGCAGGCGATCGAAGGCGTCGAAGAAGGCCTGATCGCTGGGCTGATAGCCGGTGAAGCCCAGGGCGCGGCATTTCGACATGTCCGTGACGACCTCGATGGGCCGGCCCAGGTCGGCATCGGTGTGCCACGGCGAAATCAGGCGATCGATGTCACTCTCCTTGAGCCCGTGTTCGGCTGCAAGCTGCGTCCAGATGCGCTGATCATCTGCCATCTGGCTTTCCAGTGGCGCAGGTGCCGACGGAAAGTCGGCCGCAGGCAGGTTGAAGTACTCGGCGATCCTGCCCCACATCCACTTCCAGCGGAACACGTCGCCGTTGGTGATGTTGAACGCCTGGTCGGCAGCGCCAGGGGTGGTGGCTGCCCACAGCAGCTGGCTGGCGAGCTGGCGGGCATCGGTCATGTCGGTCAGGCTGTCCCACTGCACCCGTGAGCCCGGGAAGACGAAAGGGCGACCGGTCTGTTTGCAGATCGAGGCGTACACCGCCAGGGTCGTTGCCATGTTCATGGCATTGCCCACGGCTACACCGATCACCGTGTGCGGGCGGTGCACGCTCCAGGTGAAGTGATCCTGCCTGGCCGCGGCGAAGACCTCGTCTTCCTGGGCGTAATAGAAGTTCTCCACGTCCAGCCGGTCTTGTTCTTCGCGGAACGGTGTCTGCGGCAGTGTGCCCTTGCCATAGGCCTCGAACGGGCCGAGGTAGTGTTTCAAACCGGTGACCAGTGCTACGTGCTGAACGCTCTTGGCGGGTCGCAGGGCGTCGAGCAGGTTGCGCACCATGGCGGCGTTGACGCGAATGTTCTCCGCTTCGGTGGCCTGGCGCGACCAAGTGGTGATGAAGACGTGGGTGGGGCGCAGCTCGGCCAGGGCGTCGCGTACCGACTGCGGGTCCTGCAGGTCTGCTGCCACAGGTATGACGCCGGGGAGCGTCGAGGGTTGACGAGACAGGGCCGCGACCTGCCACTGGTTGTCCAGTAGCAACTGGGTGGTGGCGCTGCCGACGATGCCGCTGGCGCCTACGACTAATGCGAGTTGGGTCATGATGCTGTCCTGTAGGTAATCGTCATCGAATGCCTACAGGTGACCGCCGGCATGCTGATGGATTCCTTTGCGTTGCGCGCGCAGGGCAGGAGGGCATCGGAAGCGCACACGTTCGTACGTCGCCTGGCGAGTCGATGCCAAGTGATGCCATGAGGATCTGGGAGGGGAGGGCGAGGCACGAGCGAGGGCTGCGAGGCAGCCCTGCGTCGGGGGCGTTGCACTGCCGCAGCCAGGAAGGCTTGGCGGCAGGATGACCCGGGCGATCAGCGCTTCAGGTGCTCGGGCAGGTGCGGCTGGATGGCCGTCAGGATTGCCTTGAAGCACTTGATGTTGCCCGCCACGATGTGGCCTTTGTCGAGGAAGTCGTGACCGCCATTGAAGTCGCTGACCAGGCCACCGGCCTCTTGGATCAGCAGCACGCCAGCGGCCATGTCCCATTCGGACAGGCCCGATTCCCAGAAACCGTCGAAGCGGCCGGCCGCCACGTAGGCGAGGTCAAGGCTGGCAGCGCCAGCGCGGCGAATGCCGGCGGTCTGGCCAGTCAGGGCGCGGAACATGCCCATGTAGTTGTCCAGATCGGCCATCTGGTTGTCACGGAACGGGAAGCCGGTGCCGAGCAGAGCGCCGTCGAGGCTGGTGCGCGAGCTGACACGCAGGCGGCGACCATTGACCTGGGCGCCACGGCCACGGCTGGCGGTGAACTCTTCCTGGCGAACCGGATCCAGAATGACCGCGTGCTCCAGGCGACCGCGGTATTTGCAGGCAATGCTTACAGCAAAGTGCGGGATGCCGCGCAGGAAGTTGGTGGTGCCATCGAGCGGGTCGATGACCCACAGGTAGTCCTTGCCTTCTTCGCCGCTGCCGGCGTGCAGGCCGGTTTCTTCGCCGAGGATCGAATGGTTCGGGTAGGCCTTGCGCAGGGCCTTGACGATGACGTCTTCGGCGGCGCGGTCAACTTCGGAAACGTAGTCTTTCGCGCCTTTCTCGTCGACCTTGAGGCTGTCCAGGCGTTCGATGGAGCGGAAAATCAGTTCACTGGCGCTGCGAGCGGCGCGCAGCGCGATATTCAGCATAGGCTGCATGGTCGGTTCACCTGGAATGTTAAAGAAGAAAGCCGAACATTCTATCAGAAATCCACGACGGCAAAAGTGCCACGTTCGACTGCGTGGCGTTACCGAGGCCTGTTCTGTACCATTGCAGCCCCCGAAACCCCGCCACTGTGAGCACATCACCTTGTTGCAGAATATTCGTGTTGTTCTGGTCAATACCAGCCACCCCGGCAACATCGGCGGCGCTGCACGTGCCATGAAAAACATGGGCCTGTCGCGCCTGGTGCTGGTGCAACCCCGGGACTTTCCCTCCGAGCAGGCCAGCGCGCGCGCCTCCGGCGCCGACGACGTGCTGGGCAGCGTCGAAGTGGTCGACAGCCTGGAAGAGGCGTTGGTCGGCTGCACGCTGGTGCTGGGCACCAGTGCCCGTGACCGCAGCCTGCCGTGGCCCATGCTCGATCCGCGTGAGTGCGGCGCCAAGGCTGTCGAGCAGGCCGCCGGCGGTGAGCAGATCGCGCTGGTGTTCGGCCGTGAACATGCCGGGCTGACCAACGATGAACTGCAGCGATGTCACTTCCATGTGCACATTCCCTCCAATCCCGACTTCAGCTCGCTGAACCTTGCCGCCGCGGTGCAAGTGCTCGCCTATGAAGTGCGCACCGCCTGGCTGGCATCGCAGCAAGCGGCGACCGTGGTGGAGAAGAGCGAGGCCGGTGAAGCGCCGGCGACCATGGATGAGATGGAGCGGTTCTACGGCCACTTGGAACAGACCCTGGTGCAGATCGGCTTCCTCGACCCCGCCAAGCCCCGTCACCTGATGGCGCGCTTGCGTCGTCTGTACGGGCGCAGCGTGGTCAACCATTCGGAAATGAGCATCTTGCGCGGCATCCTCACCGAGACCCAGAAAGTCGCTCGGGGCGAGCCGCATAAACGGAAGGACTGAATCAGATGTTCGAGCGTCTGCGTGAAGATATCCAGAGCGTGTTTCACCGTGACCCGGCAGCACGCAACATGTTCGAAGTGCTCACCTGCTACCCCGGCATGCACGCGATCTGGCTGCATCGCCTGGCGCGTGGCCTGTGGGTGCGCGAGTTCAAGTGGCTGGCGCGCCTGGTGTCGAACTTCGGTCGCTGGCTGACCGGGATCGAGATCCATCCGGGCGCGACCATCGGCCGACGCTTCTTCATCGACCACGGCATGGGCATCGTGATTGGCGAAACGGCCGAGATCGGCGATGACGTCACCCTTTATCAGGGCGTGACCCTGGGGGGCACCAGCTGGAACAAGGGCAAGCGCCACCCGACCCTGGAAAACGGCGTGGTGGTGGGCGCCGGCGCCAAGGTGCTCGGGCCATTCACGGTCGGTGCAGGCGCCAAGATCGGCTCCAATGCGGTGGTGACCAAGGCTGTTCCGGCGGGGGCGACCGCCGTCGGTATCCCAGGGCGGATCATCGTCAAGGCAGAAGAGGGCGACGAGCTCGAGGCCAAGCGCAAAGCCATGGCGCAGAAGATCGGTTTCGATGCCTACGGGGTCAGCGGCGACATGCCTGACCCTGTCGCCCGCGCCATCGGTCAGATGCTCGACCACCTGCAGGCCGTGGACGAGCGGCTTGAAGGCATGTGCGGCGCCCTGACCAACCTGGGCAGTGATTATTGCGCCAAAGCCCTGCCGTCGTTGCCTGAAGAAGCCTTCGAGGCCGTCAAGGACGAGGCGCGCAGCGACACCCAGGGGCACTGATTTCGCCATGATGGCACCCGGGCGTGCGCAGCTTCGCCCGGTTCTGCTACACTCGCGGCCACTTCCCCGGGTAAACCTGACCAATACACTAGGTCTTATAGTTGACTCAAATGCTCGGGAATAGCATACTCGCACACATCCCGTAACTCCCCGTGGTGCCCATAGCCATGCGACTCACAACCAAAGGCCGATACGCCGTTACCGCCATGCTCGATCTGGCGTTGCACGCGCAGCACGGACCGGTGTCACTGGCTGATATCTCCGAGCGCCAAGGCATCTCCCTCTCTTACCTGGAACAGCTGTTCGCCAAGTTGCGTCGCAGCAGTCTGGTTTCCAGTGTTCGTGGCCCAGGCGGCGGCTATCAGCTGTCGCGGGCCATGGGGACCATCGAAGTGGCTCAGGTCATCGACGCGGTCAACGAGTCGGTAGACGCCACTCGCTGCCAAGGCCTCGGCGACTGTCACTCCGGCGACACCTGCCTGACCCACCACCTGTGGTGTGACCTCAGCCAGCAGATCCACGAATTCCTCAGTGGCATCAGCCTGGCCGATCTCGTTACACGCCGCGAGGTGCAAGAAGTCGCCCATCGCCAGGACCTGCGCCGCGTTGCCGGCCGTACTGCGCACATGGACAAGATTGAGACGTCTGCCGTCGACTGACCGTGATGACGAGCGACGCCAACGCCTGATAGGAGAGATTCAATGAAGTTGCCGATCTACCTCGATTACTCCGCGACCACCCCGGTCGATCCCCGTGTCGCCCAGAAAATGGTCGACTGCCTGACGATGGACGGCAACTTCGGGAACCCGGCCTCGCGCTCTCATGCCTTCGGCTGGCGCGCCGAAGAAGCGGTGGAAAATGCCCGCCGCCAGGTGGCCGATCTGATCCACGCCGATCCGCGTGAAATTGTCTGGACCAGCGGTGCCACCGAGTCCGACAACCTCGCGATCAAAGGTGTGGCGCATTTCTACCAGACCAAAGGCAAGCACATCATCACCTCCAAGATCGAGCACAAGGCCGTTCTCGACACCACGCGCCAGCTGGAGCGTGAAGGGTTCGAAATCACCTACCTCGAGCCGGGCGCCGACGGTATCGTCACCCCCGCCATGGTCGAAGCCGTGCTGCGTGACGACACCATCCTGGTCTCGCTGATGCACGTGAACAACGAGGTCGGTTCGATCAACGACATCACCGCAATTGGCGAACTGACCCGTTCGCGCGGCGTGCTGTTCCATGTCGACGCCGCTCAGTCGGCCGGCAAGGTCGAGATCGACCTGCAGGCGATGAAGGTCGACCTGATGTCGTTCTCGGCGCACAAGGTCTACGGCCCCAAAGGCATCGGCGCGCTGTATGTCAGCCGCAAGCCGCGTGTACGCCTTGAAGCCATGGTGCACGGCGGTGGCCATGAGCGCGGTATGCGTTCGGGTACCCTGCCGACCCACCAGATCGTTGGCATGGGCGAAGCGTTCGCCATCGCCAAAGATGAGATGGCCAGCGAGAACGCACGCGTCAAGGCCCTGTCCGATCGCTTCTTCGCCCAGGTGTCCGACCTCGAAGAGCTCTACATCAACGGCAGCCAGACCGCCCGCGTTCCGCACAACCTGAACCTGAGCTTCAACTACGTCGAAGGCGAGTCGCTGCTGATGTCGTTGAAGGACATCGCTGTTTCGTCGGGCTCGGCCTGCACCTCGGCGTCGCTCGAGCCGTCCTACGTGCTGCGCGCCCTGGGCCGTAACGATGAGCTGGCACACAGCTCGATCCGCTTCTCCTTCGGTCGTTTCACCAAGGAAGAAGAAATCGATCATGCGGCGAAGAAAGTCTGCGAAGCGGTGAACAAGCTGCGCGAACTCTCCCCGCTGTGGGACATGTACAAAGACGGCGTCGACATCTCGAAGATCGAGTGGGCTGCCCACTAAGCAGCCGCCGGCAAGAGCGGCTCCCCTGATGAGGAAGGAATTGCACCATGGCATACAGTGAAAAGGTCATCGACCACTACGAAAACCCGCGCAACGTCGGCAAGATGAATGCCGAGGATCCGGACGTCGGTACCGGCATGGTCGGCGCGCCGGCCTGCGGTGACGTCATGCGTCTGCAGATCAAGGTCAACGAGCAGGGCGTCATCGAAGACGCCAAGTTCAAGACCTACGGTTGCGGTTCGGCCATCGCCTCCAGCTCCCTGGCGACCGAATGGATGAAGGGCAAGACCCTCGACGAAGCCGAAACCATCAAGAACACGCAGTTGGCTGAAGAGCTGGCGCTGCCCCCGGTCAAGATTCACTGCTCGGTCCTCGCCGAAGATGCCATCAAGGCAGCGGTGCGCGACTACAAGCAGAAGAAAGGCCTGGTCTGAGCTGCCTGTAGTAGCAGACAACCGATGTTGAGGTAAGGAGTTCCGATGGCTATCAGCATGACAGAAGCCGCCGCCAACCATATCCGCCGCTCGCTCGACGGGCGCGGCAAGGGTGAAGGCATTCGCCTTGGCGTGCGCACCACCGGCTGCTCGGGCCTGGCTTACGTGCTCGAGTTCGTCGATGACGTGGCGGGTGAAGATCAGGTGTTCGAGAACTACGGCGTGAAGGTCATCATCGACCCCAAGAGCCTGGTGTACCTCGATGGCACCGAGCTGGACTTCGTCAAGGAAGGGTTGAATGAAGGCTTCAAGTTCAACAACCCCAACGTGCGCGGTGAATGTGGCTGCGGCGAAAGCTTCAACATCTGAGGCCTGACGTGGGTAATCTCTGCCATTACGCGCTGTTCGACCTGCAGCCTGCTTTCCGCTTGGACCTCGACAAGCTGGCCGTTCGCTACCGCGAGCTGGCCCGCGAGGTGCATCCTGACCGTTTCGCCGACGCTTCCGAGCGCGAGCGGCGTGTCGCGCTGGAAAAGTCGGCCGCGCTCAACGACGCCTATCAGACGCTGCGCAATCCGCCGCGTCGCGCGCGCTATCTGCTGGCCATCGGTGGCCATGAAGTGCCCCAGGAAGTCACGGTCCACGACCCTGAATTCCTGTTGCAGCAGATGGAGTTGCGTGAAGAGCTCGAAGACCTGCAGGACGAAGGCGATCTGGACGGCGTTGGCGTGTTCAAGCGCCGGCTGAAGCTTGCCCAGGAGGCGCTCAACGACGCGTTCGAGCAGTGCTGGGACGTGCCGGCCGAGCGCGAGCAGGCCGAGCGGCTGATGCGCCGCATGCAGTTCCTCGACAAGCTCTCCCAAGAAGTGCGCCAGCTCGAAGAGCGCCTCGACGATTAACCCGGCGTTACCCGTGATGACGCCTAAGGTATTCAGATAAGCATGGCCCTATTGCAGATCGCCGAACCCGGTCAGAGCCCTCAGCCGCACCAGCGTCGCCTGGCGGTGGGCATCGACCTCGGCACCACCAATTCCCTCGTGGCTGCTGTACGCAGTGGCCGTAGCGAACCGCTGCCCGATGCCGAGGGCAACCTCATCCTGCCGTCGGCGGTGCGCTACCTCGATGATCGCACCGACGTCGGCCTGAGCGCCCGCGATGCGGCGCCGACGGACCCCTTCAACAGCATCCTGTCGGTCAAGCGCCTGATGGGTCGCGGCCTCTCCGACGTCAAGCAACTGGGTGAGCAGTTGCCTTACCGCTTTGTCGGCGGCGAGTCGCACATGCCCTTCATCGACACGGTGCAGGGTCCGAAAAGCCCGGTGCAGGTGTCGGCAGACATTCTCAAGGTCCTGCGTCAACGCGCCGAAGAGAGCCTGGGCGGTGAGCTGGTGGGCGCGGTCATCACGGTGCCGGCCTACTTTGACGATGCCCAGCGCCAGGCCACCAAGGATGCTGCGCGGCTGGCCGGCCTGAACGTGTTGCGCCTGCTCAACGAGCCGACTGCAGCTGCAGTGGCCTATGGTCTGGATCAGAACGCCGAAGGCGTGGTGGCCATCTATGACCTGGGCGGCGGCACCTTCGATATTTCCATCCTTCGCCTCACTGCCGGTGTCTTCGAAGTGCTCGCCACAGGCGGTGATACGGCGCTGGGCGGTGATGATTTCGACCATGCCATCGCCGGCTGGATCATTGCCCAGGCAGGCCTGTCGGCCGACCTCGATCCGGCTACCCAGCGCCTGCTGCTGCAAACGGCGCGTACCGCCAAGGAAGCCCTGACCGATCAGGACAGCGTGCGCGTGGTCCACGGTGAGTGGTCGGGCGAGCTGACCCGTCGCGTGTTCGAAGGGTTGATCGAGCCAATGATTGCCACCAGCCTCAAAGCCTGCCGCCGCGCCGTGCGCGACAGCGGCGTGGAGCTCGAAGAGGTGGAGGCAGTGGTCATGGTGGGGGGGTCGACCCGCGTGCCGCGCGTGCGCGAGGCGGTGGGCGCCTTGTTCAACCGTGAGCCACTGACGTCGATCGATCCGGACCAGGTGGTGGCCATTGGTGCTGCGGTGCAGGCCGATACGTTGGCCGGCAACCGCCGTGAGGGCGGCGAACTGTTGCTGCTCGATGTCATCCCGCTGTCGCTGGGGCTGGAAACCATGGGTGGTCTGCTGGAAAAGGTGATTCCACGCAACACCACCATCCCCGTGGCCCGCGCCCAGGAGTTCACCACCTATAAAGACGGCCAGTCGGCCATGATGATCCATGTGCTGCAGGGCGAGCGCGAGCTGATCAGCGACTGCCGTTCGCTGGCCCGCTTTGAACTGCGTGGCATTCCAGCGATGGTGGCGGGTGCTGCGAAGATCCGTGTCACGTTCCAGGTCGATGCCGATGGGCTGCTCGATGTGGCGGCGCGTGAGCTGGGCTCGGGCGTGGAAGCCAGTATTCAGGTCAAGCCATCGTACGGGCTGACCGACGGCGAAATCGCCCGCATGCTCACCGACTCGTTCGAGCACGCAGGCTCGGACCGCAATGCTCGGCAGTTGCGCGAGCATCAGGTCGATGCAGAGCGGCTGCTCGAAGCGGTACAAGGCGCGTTGGACGCCGATGGCGAGCGCCTGCTCAGCGCTGAAGAGCGTGACGCCATTCAATTCCAGATGCAGAACCTACGTGATTTGCTCGCCGGCACCGATGGCCCTGCCATCGAGCAACAGACCAAGCGTCTGTCGCAGGTGACCGATGCATTTGCCGCCCGTCGCCTTGATTCGACGGTCAAAGCCGCACTGGCCGGGCGCAACCTGAATGAGATCGAGGAGTAACCGATGCCGCTGGTGAAATTCCTGCCGCATGAGAAGTTCTGCCCGCAAGGGCTGACCGTGGAGGTCGCACCCGGCACCAATATCCTGGAGCTGGCCCACGAGCACCACATCGAAATGGAAAGCGCCTGCGGCGGCGTCAAGGCATGTACCACCTGCCACTGTGTGGTTCGCCAGGGTTTCGACTCCCTGGATGAAGCCGATGAGCTGGAAGAGGACATGCTCGACAAGGCCTGGGGCCTGGAAGCGCAGTCGCGCCTGGGTTGCCAGGTGGTCGTCGGTGATGACGACCTGACCATCGAAATTCCCAAATATTCGCTCAACCACGCTGCCGAAGCGCCGCATTGAGGATCAACGCATGAGTCTGAAATGGGTTGATGTACTTGAGATCGCCATCCAGCTTGCAGAAAGCAAGCCGGAAGTCGATCCTCGTTACCTGAATTTCGTCAACCTGAGCCGTTGGGTGCAGGAATTGCCCGATTTCAGCGACGACCCCGCGCGCGGCGGCGAGAAAGTCCTGGAGGCCATCCAGGCGGCCTGGATCGAAGAACTCGACTGAGCGACACCAGCAGGTTAGGCAATGCCCTCGAACCCGCGTATAATTCGCGGGTTTAATTTTTCGCAACACTCAATATTCTGGAGTTTTCCATGGCTGTTCAACGTACTTTCTCGATCATCAAGCCTGACGCCGTCGCTAAAAACGTCATCGGCAAAATCACCTCGCGCTTCGAAGAAGCCGGCCTGCGCATCGTCGCTTCGAAAGTCAAGCAACTGTCCAAAGCCGAAGCCGAAGGCTTCTACGCCGAGCACAGCGAGCGCGGCTTCTTCGGTGACCTGGTTGCCTTCATGACCTCCGGCCCTGTCGTCGTTCAGGTTCTGGAAGGCGAGAACGCCATTGCCAAGAACCGTGAGCTGATGGGCGCTACCAACCCTAAAGAAGCCGCTGCCGGCACCATCCGTGCCGACTTCGCCGAGTCCATCGATGCCAACGCCGTACACGGTTCGGACTCCGAAGCCGCTGCTGCTCGCGAAATCGCTTACTTCTTCGCTGCTACCGAGGTAACCACTCGCTAAGCGAAAGCTTACGAGTGAAGGTGAATCCATGACGACATCTGTTGGCAAAATCAACTTGCTGGGTCTGACCCAGCAGGAAATGGAACAGTTCTTCGATTCGATCGGAGAGAAGCGCTTCCGCGCCGGTCAGGTGATGAAATGGATTCACCACTTTGGCGTCGACGACTTCGCCGCCATGACGAACGTCGGCAAGGCCTTGCGTGAAAAGCTCGAGGCCGTTGCCGAAATTCGGCCACCGGAAGTGGTCAGTGAAGACATTTCCACAGACGGCACCCGCAAGTGGGTGATCCGCGTTGCCTCCGGCAGCTGCGTCGAAACCGTCTACATTCCCACCGACGACCGCGGTACGTTGTGCGTATCGTCGCAAGCCGGTTGCGCCCTGGACTGCAGCTTCTGCTCCACGGGCAAACAAGGCTTCAACAGCAACCTCACCGCCGCCGAAGTCATCGGTCAGGTGTGGCTTGCGAACAAATCCTTCGGCACCATTCCCGCCAAAGTCGACCGCGCGATTACCAACGTCGTGATGATGGGCATGGGCGAGCCGTTGCTCAATTTCGACAATGTCATCGCCGCCATGAAGATCATGATGGACGATCTGGGCTATGGCATTTCCAAGCGCCGCGTCACCCTGTCTACCTCGGGTGTCGTGCCGATGATCGACGAACTGGCCAAGCACATCGACGTGTCCCTGGCCCTGTCGCTGCACGCGCCGAACGATGCGTTGCGCAACCAGCTGGTTCCGATCAACAAGAAGTATCCGTTGAAGGTGCTGCTCGAATCCTGCATGGGTTACATGGCCACCTTGGGCGGCAAGCGCGTGCTGACCATCGAGTACACCCTGCTCAAGGACGTGAACGACCAGCCGCAGCATGCCAACGAGATGATCGAGCTGCTGCGCGACGTGCCGTGCAAGATCAACCTGATCCCGTTCAACCCGTTCCCGCACTCGGGTTACGAGCGGCCCAGCAACAACGCCATCCGCCGCTTCCAGGACCTGCTGCACCACGCCGGTTACAACGTCACCACCCGCACCACTCGCGGCGAAGACATCGATGCGGCCTGCGGGCAACTGGTCGGCCAGGTCATGGACCGCACCCGGCGCAGTGAGCGTTACATCGCCGTGCGTCAGATCGCCAACGATGCCGAGCTGCCAGATAGCGCTGCGCGTCACTGACCGGAATCCGCTCATGAGCCTGCGCGCCGTGTTGTCGATCTTCGCCTTTGCGCTGCTCGCCGGCTGCGTGTCGAGCGGCGCGAGCGACCCTCTCACCACCCGTGAGGGGCGTGCGCAGGCCGTGCAGGCGTATGTGCAGCTGGGCCTGGGCTATCTTCAGCAAGGGCTGACCGAAGAGGCCAAGGCGCCGTTGGGTCGGGCCTTGGCCATTGACAGCAGCAATGCCGATGCGCAGGCCGCATTGGCATTGGTGTTTCAGGCCCAGGGCGAACCTGCGCTGGCGGATGAGCATTTTGATGCAGCCCTGCAGCAGCGACCCGCCGACACGCGCATTCGCAATAACTACGGCGCCTTCCTCTACGCCCAGGGTGATTTTCCTCGGGCTGAACAGATGTTTCGCCAAGCAGCCGGCGATACCCTGTATCCTCAGCGGTCACGGGTCTACGAGAACCTTGGCCTGACGGCCCTCAGGCAAGGTGACCGCGATCAGGCGCATCTCCATCTGAAAAAGGCGCTGCAACTCAATCCGCGCCAGCCCAATGCGTTGTTGGAAATGGCTGAGTTGTCCTACGAAAACAGGCATTATGTGCCGGCCCGCGATTACTATCATCGTTTCAGCCAACTGAGCGATCACGATGCCCGCAGCCTGCTGCTGGGTACGCGTCTTGCCCGACTCTTCCCGGAAGAGGTCGATGCAGCGCAGCTGGGCCAGCAACTTCAACGCCTTTATCCGGGTACGCCGGAATATCAGCAATACCTGTCGGAGCAATGATGAACGCCGCGTATCCCGAATCAGCATCAGCGACCCACCAGAATCCCGGGGAAACCTTGCGCCAGGCGCGCGAGCACCGCGGCTGGTCGCAGACCGAGGTCGCCCGCAGACTCAACCTTACGATCTCGTCGCTGAACAACCTTGAAACCGGTGCTTTCGACAAGCTGCCGGGGCACACTTTCGCCCGCGGCTACATTCGCGCCTATGCCAAGTTGATGGACCTGGACCAGGCCCCCCTGGTCGCGGCCTTCGATCAGGTCACCGGTTCCAACGCCAAAGGCAGCGACGTTCATTCGCTGGGGCGTATCGAAGAACCACGGCGCTTGTCGCAGAACATCCTGCGTGGCGTCAGCCTGCTGGTGCTGGTGGCCGTAGTCGGCGGCGGTTTCGTCTGGTGGCAGGATCAGGGCAGCCTGCGCGGCAAGGACCTGACCAAGATGGCGCTGGAGCACGTCGAGGTCGAAAGCGCCGACGGCACCACGCAGATCCATCCGCTCGACGAGCCTGAAGATCAGGCGGTCTCGGCTGCGCAGCAGCCCGAGTCGACCGCGCTTGCGTTGCAGCCGCCTGCCGAACAAGGTGCCACCGAACAGACCGCGCCAGCGGCCTCGACCCCTCAGCCGTCTGTCGCTGCACCGGCCGCTGCCGTGCCCTCACCATCAGCCAGCACTGCTGCCAGCGCCTCTGCCCCAGTTGGCCAGGAAACCGCTGCCGCGCCTGCCGGCACCGGCAAGGTTGCAATCACCTTCGTCGCAGACTGCTGGGCCCAGGTCACCGACGGCAACGGCAAAGTGCTCACCAGTTCCGTCAAGCGCAAGGGCGATACCCTCGAACTGAGCGGCAAGCCGCCCTTCGCCGTGCGCCTGGGCTTCGCCCGCGGCGCGCAGGTCAGCTACAACGGTCAGGCCGTCAACCTGGCACCGTTCACCAGTGGCGAGACTGCTCGCCTCAAGTTGGGGCAGTAAGCAATGCACGGCGAATCTCCGATCAAACGTCGCGAATCCCGGAAAATCTGGGTCGGCAATGTAGCGGTAGGTGGCGATGCGCCCATTGCCGTGCAGAGCATGACCAACACCGACACCAATGATGTAGCCGCCACCGTCGCTCAGATCCAGCGCCTGGTCGATGCGGGGGTGGACATCGTGCGCGTCTCGGTGCCGGACATGGACGCTGCCGAGGCGTTCGGCCGCATCAAGCAGCTGGTCAGCGTACCGCTGGTGGCCGACATTCATTTCGATTACCGCATTGCATTGCGCGTGGCGGAGCTGGGCGTCGACTGCCTGCGTATCAACCCGGGCAATATCGGTCGCGAAGACCGCGTGCGCGCCGTGGTCGATGCGGCGCGTGATCGCGGTATCCCGATCCGCATCGGCGTCAACGCCGGTTCGCTGGAAAAAGATCTGCAGAAGAAGTACGGCGAGCCCACGCCTGCTGCGTTGGTCGAATCGGCATTGCGCCACGTCGAGCACCTCGATCGCCTCGATTTCCAGGATTTCAAGGTCAGCGTCAAGGCCTCGGACGTGTTCATGGCAGTCGATGCCTACCGGCAACTGGCCAAGCAGATCGTCCAGCCGTTGCACCTGGGTATCACCGAAGCCGGTGGCTTGCGTTCAGGAACAGTGAAATCTGCCGTAGGCCTCGGTATGCTGCTGGCCGAAGGCATCGGCGACACCATCCGCATTTCCCTGGCGGCTGATCCGGTCGAGGAAGTGAAGGTCGGTTACGACATCCTCAAGTCCCTGCGCTTGCGTTCACGTGGCATCAACTTCATCGCCTGCCCGAGCTGCTCGCGGCAGAACTTCGATGTGGTCAAGACCATGAACGAGCTGGAAGGGCGCCTGGAAGACCTGCTGGTGCCAATGGACGTGGCCGTGATCGGTTGCGTGGTCAACGGTCCGGGCGAGGCCAAGGAGGCGCATGTCGGCCTTACCGGCGGCACGCCGAACCTGGTGTACATCGACGGCAAACCGTCGCAGAAGCTGAACAATGACAACCTGGTCGAGGAGCTGGAGAGGCTCATCCGCCAGAAAGCGGCCGAAAAAGCCGACGCCGACGCGGCACTGATCGCCCGTGGCTGAGAAACAGATTCGTAAGGACTTTCCGTGAGCAAATCGCTGCAAGCCATTCGTGGCATGAACGACATCCTGCCTGACCAGTCGCCGTTGTGGCGCTACTTCGAAGGCACCGTGGCCCGCTTGCTGGACGGCTATGGCTATAGCCAGATCCGTACGCCCATCGTCGAGTTCACCGAGCTGTTCAAGCGCTCGATCGGCGAAGTGACGGACATCGTCGAAAAAGAGATGTACACCTTCGAAGACCGCAACGGTGACTCGTTGACCTTGCGCCCCGAAGGCACCGCAGCGTGCGTGCGTGCCGTGCTCGAACATGGCATCACCGGCAATGGCCAAGTGCAGAAGCTCTGGTACACCGGCCAGATGTTCCGCCATGAACGCCCGCAGAAAGGCCGCTACCGGCAGTTCCATCAGATCGGCGTGGAGGTGTTCAACCTCGACGGCCCTGACGTGGATGCCGAACTGATCATGCTCAGCTGGCGTCTGTGGGGGCAACTGGGTATCCGCGATGCGGTCACCCTCGAGCTGAACAGCCTGGGTACCAGCGAAGCCCGCGCCCGTTACCGCGATGCGCTGGTCGATTTCCTCTCGGCACGTCTGGAACAGCTCGATGAAGACAGCCAGCGCCGCCTGAAGAGCAACCCGTTACGGGTGCTCGACAGCAAGGATGCAGGCACGCAGGCGGTGCTCACCGACGCGCCGAAGCTCGAAGACTATCTGGACGAGGAATCACGCATTCACTTCGAGGGCCTCAAGGCCCGGCTCGAAGCGGCCGGGATTCCCTTCGTGATCAATACCAAGCTGGTGCGTGGCCTGGACTACTACAGCAAGACCGTCTTCGAATGGGTCACCGACAAGCTCGGCGCTCAGGGTACGGTGTGCGCCGGTGGCCGATACGATGGTCTGGTCGAGCAGATGGGCGGCAAGCCGACGCCTGGCGTGGGTTTCGCCATGGGTATCGAGCGCTTGATCCTGCTGCTGCAGACGCTGGACAAGGTGCCCGCCGCCATCAGCCGCCAGATCGACGTCTACCTGTGCGCGTTCGGCGAGCCGGCC
>NZ_DAMCCR010000048.1:0-30174 GCF_032058845.1 Pseudomonas sp.
GGCCAACGTTGGCGTCGCCACGGCCGACCTGTTCCCACGGGTCAGCCTCAGCGGCTTCCTCGGTTTCACGGCCGGGCGCGGCTCGCAGATCGGCAGCGCGGCGGCCAGTGCCTGGGCGCTGGGGCCGAGTATTCAATGGGCGGCGTTTGACCTGGGTAGCGTGCGTGCGCGCCTGCGCGGGGCCAAGGCCGATGCCGAGGGTGCGCTGGCCAGCTACGAGCAGCAGGTGTTGCTGGCTCTGGAGGAATCAAGCAATGCGTTCAGTGACTATGGCAAGCGTCAGCAGCGGCTACAGGCGCTGATCCGCCAGAGCGAAGCGAGTCGCAAGGCCGCAGCGCTGGCCTCGGTGCGCTACCGCGAAGGCAGCGTTGACTATCTGGTGCTGCTCGATGCCGAACGTGAGCGCCTGGCGGCCGAAGACGCCCAGGCGCTGGGCGAAGTCGAGCTGTACCAAGGGATCGTCGACATCTACAAGGCGCTGGGTGGTGGCTGGCAGCCGACCGTGGTCGCCAGCGCCCACTGATCACTCATGTTCGCCCCCGGCCAGCCGGTGGCCGGGGGCTGACTGCGCCTGCTGCGCCAGCCACTCGTGGCGCAGCAGCGCGTATTGCGTCGTATTTTCGTACACCGGCTCGCCCTGTTCGTCGTTGTAGAACGTCACGTACTCCAGGAACAGCCCTTCCAGGCGCATGCCCAGTTTCTCGCACAGGCGTCGCGACGGTTGATTGGTGTCCTCGGCGTAGGCATACAGGCGTCGTGCATTGCACACCGTGAACAGGTGGTTCACCAATGCTGCGGCCGCTTCCAAGGCGTAGCCATGGCCGGCGAAGCGCGGGTTCAGCTGCCAACCGATGGACACTGTGGTGTTTTCCAGTCCGAGTTCGGGTTCAGCAAACAGCTCACCGATCAAGGTGCCGGAATCGGCCAGGCACACCGCCAGGTAACCTTCGCCCTCGGCGCGTTTGCACGCCACCGCACGGGCGGCTGCAAGGTCCGTTACGGCCATGGAGAAAAAGCAGCTGGCCGTGGGCTGGTGCAGGTACTCGAACAGCGCTGCAGCATCGGCTTCTGTGAAACGACGGATGATCAGGCGAGCGGTATGCAAAGGCAGCATGGTAGGGTTCCTGGCAGATGCTTGGCCGACCGATGCGGGTGCCCTGGCGCCCGCATCGCTACTGTAACTGACCTTGACCGGGCCGCATTTGCACAGAAAACGCGCAACTGATAGTGGTTCGCCATTATCCCGGTTCTCGGACGGGTGCGCGCAAGGTTAGAATGCGCAAAACCTGGAGTGCTGATGAATCACGACCGCCTGCCCCCGAGCGACCCCGACGCGATCACCGATGCCGCTGCGCAGTGGTGCCTGCGCCTGCACGCAGACGACTGCACTGACGCCGAGCGGCAGGCATTCGCCGAGTGGCTGGCAGCGGACCCGCGGCACGCCGAGGAGTATCAGGCTGTCGGCAGTATCTGGGACGGCGCCGGGCAGTTGCCACGGGCCCGTGTGGTGTACAACGCCCCCTATCGCGCGCCACCCCTGCGCTACCGCCTGCGGCGTTTCGTCCCGGCCGTAGCCTGTGCACTGCTGGCCTTGCCCCTCGCCGGCTGGATCGGCTGGGAACAAGGCTGGTTGCCCAACCATTACCAGCACCTCAGCACGGGTGACCAGGTGCAGACCGCTCAGCTCAGCGACGGCAGCACGGTCGAGTTGAACCTCAACACCGAGCTGCGCTACTTCAATTTCAAGGATCAGCGCCGCATCACCCTGGTGGAGGGTGAAGCCTTCTTCAAGGTCAGCCACGACAGCGAGCATCCGTTCATTGTCCAGGCCGCGCAGGGCCAGACACGGGTCACCGGCACGCAGTTCAATGTGTGGAAGTACCAGGACCAGGTCAAAGTCACGCTGGTCGAAGGCTCGGTGCTGGTCAGCAGCGCTGGCAACGCCGGTTATCGGCTCGGCCCCGGCATGCAGGCCAGCTACCGCCTGGGCGACTTCGAGCCCACGCTTGCGCAGAGCACCGATGCCGACAACAGCCTGGCCTGGCGCACCGGCAAGCTGGTGCTGGACAACCTGAGCCTGCAACAGGCCCTGCCCGTCATCAATCGCTACCTCGACAAGCCGCTGCGCGTGGCAGATGCGAGCACCGGCAAGATTCGCATCAGCGGCGTGTACAACACGCGCGAGGTCGCGCGGCTGGTCGCCACGCTGCCCAAGGTGCTGCCGGTCTACCTGACCCGCAGCCAGGACGGCGGCACCGTCCTAAACCGCATCGCCCCGCCGCCACCACGCGGGTGAGCGCCGTTACAGCACCATCGCCGCCAACCAGCCGAAGCCCAGCAGCGGCAGGTTGTAATGGATGAAGGTCGGCACCACGGTATCCCAGATGTGGTGATGCTGCCCGTCGACGTTGAGCCCCGAGGTCGGGCCCAGGGTTGAATCCGACGCCGGTGAACCAGCATCACCCAAGGCCCCCGCCGTGCCAACGATGCACACCGTGGCCAGCGGATCGAAGCCCAGCTGAAGGCACAGCGGCACGAAGATTGCGGCGAGGATCGGCACCGTCGAGAACGACGAACCAATGCCCATGGTCACCAGCAGGCCCACCAGCAGCATCAGCAACGCGCCAACGGCCTTGCTGTGGCCGATCCACTGCGCGGCCGTCTCGACCAGCGCCTGCACCTCCCCGGTGGCCTTCATCACCTCGGCAAACCCGGAGGCCGTGATCAGGATGAAGCCAATCATGGCCATCATCTTCATGCCTTCGGTGAACAGGTCATCGGTGTCTTTCCAGCGCACGATCCCCGACAGCGAGAAGATCAGAAACCCGACCATCGCGCCGATGATCATCGAGTCCAGCCACAGCTGTACGACGAACGCGACGAGAATTGCCAATGCCGCCACCAGCAGGGTCAAGGGGTTGTAGCGCACGCTGACCTGCTCGACCTGCTCGATGCGCGCCAGATCATAGTCGCGTTTGCGCCGATAGCTGAAGAACACCGCCACCAGCAACCCGACCAGCATGCCGGCCGCCGGCAAGGCCATGGCGTGGGTGACGTTGATGCCGGTGATGTCGACGCCAGCGCGGCTGACGTTGGCCAGCAGGATCTGGTTGAGGAAGATGTTGCCAAACCCCACCGGCAGGAAGATGTACGGGGTGATCAGGCCGAAGGTGATGACGCAGGCGATCAGCCTGCGGTCGATGCGCAGGCGAGTCAGCACATACAACAGCGGCGGCACCAGCAGCGGAATGAAGGCGATGTGGATCGGCAGGATGTTCTGTGAGGACACCGCCACCACCAGCATCAGGCCGATCATCAGCCATTTCACCTTGCCGCCCTCGGCGTGGCCCTGGCGGTCGATCATGCTCAGGGCGCGGTCAGCCAGGGCATGGGCAAGCCCCGACTTGGCAATGGCCACGGCGAAGGCACCGAGCAACGCGTAGGACAACGCCACCGCCGCGCCCCCACCCAACCCGGCATTGAAGGCCTGCAAGGTGCCGTCCAGGCCCAGGCCACCGACCACGCCACCGACCAGCGCGCCAATGATCAGGGCGATGACCACGTGCACGCGGGACAGGCTCAGGACCAGCATGACGCCGACCGCGGCAATGACTGCATTCATTTCGTGAAGTACCTCGTTACGACAGACAAAAAGCGAGCGCACCGGTGCCAGACTGCGCGTGGCAGGGCCGGTTCGAAGTGGTGGTTGCTATTGGAGGGCGCACACTCTGAAGCACCCTCGCCCGCTTGTCAAAGCCGCGGGGAACGCGTGTTCAAGCGCAGGGCGCGGTTTTTATTAAATACCGAAATAGAGAAAAAATCCGTAGCGCCGACACAGGTTCATGACCCAGGTCAGTACGAGCGGGTGCCAGTGCAGTGCAACAGCCCAAGCAGGATCAAGAAAGGGACAGCACGACACTGCGTTTGAAACGTTTCAGAGCGCAGGCTGGAAGCCGTGCGCGCGGCCAGGCTGGCTCGCTGGCCACTGCTCAGGAAGACCAGGCATGGAAGTATTTCACGCAAGGCACTAGCCCACCGAGCGAACACAGGCGGCGAATGGAGCGCCGCTTGGCTTTGTGCAAATCACCACCGAACCGACCCCAGAATCGATTTCAAGAGACGCTTTCCATGCCCCTGCGCCAACTATCCATTCAATGGAAGATCACCCTGCTGGCCGGCCTGTGCCTGGCCAGCATCGTCACCCTGCTGGTGGGGCTGTCTCTCTACCGGATGAACGCCAGCGCAGGGCTGGTCGAAGCCAGCAGCATGCAGATGCTGAGCAAGGTCGCCCAGGCGCGCCTCGAAGCGCAGAGCGAAGCCCAGGGCCTGACTGTTCGCCGCCAGTTCATGGATGCCTACCAGTATGGCGCTGGCCTTGCCCGGCAACTGATGTTCGTCCGTGAGCAGGCGCAAAAGCGCCAACTCGACGCTCGCGACCTGCGCCAGGACATGACCGATCAGGTCCACAAGGCCTTGCAGGGCAATCCTGACCTGCTCGGCTTTTCGTTGGTGTTCGAGCCCAATGCCCTCGACCAGCGCGACGACCGCTTCAATGGCCAGGAGGCGCTCGGCAGCAATGCTGAAGGTCGCTTTGCGCTGTACTGGTCGCAGCCGCGTGCAGGCCAGCTCACCTCGATGGCCCTGCCTGAGAAGGACCTGGTCGACACCAGCATCGGCCCTAGCGGGGAGCCGGCCAACACCTGGTGGGTGTGCCCTCGCACCACAGCCAAGGTGTGCATCAGCGAGCCGTACTTCTACGCCATCGACGGCCAGCAGGTCCTGATGACCAGCATCGTCTTCCCGCTGATCGAGGGCGGCAAGGTGATCGGTACGCTGTCCACCGACATCAACCTGAACAGTTTGCAGGCCATCAGCGAACGCGCCAGCGCCCGTCTGTATGAGGGCCGTACCACGGTGGGCATCCTCAGCCCGGCGGGTTTGCTCGCGGGTTACAGCGCCGATGCCAGCAAGTTGTCGCAGCGCTATGAGCAAGTCGACCCGGCACAGGGCGCGGAGCTGGTACGCAACCTCGGCCAAGGCCAGGCGCAGCAGGTGCTCGAGCATGAAGCGCGGCTCAAGGTTCTGACCAGCTTCGAGCCGATTCCCGGCAGCAAACGCTGGGGCGTGTTGCTCGACCTGCCGAAAAGCGTGCTGACCGCACCGGCCGAAGCGCTCAAGGGTGAACTCGACACCCTCAATACCCAGGGCATGCTGCTGCAACTGGCGCTCGGCGTCGTGGCGGCGCTGGCCGGGCTGCTGCTGGTGTGGCTGCTGGCGCGTGGCGTAACCCGGCCGATCCTCAACGTGGCCGCCATGCTCAAGGACATCGCCAGTGGCGAGGGCGACCTCACCCGCCGCCTGACCTACGACAAACGTGACGAGCTCGGTGAATTGGCCGGTTGGTTCAACCGCTTTCTCGACAAGCTGCAACCGACCATCGCCGAGGTGAAGCAATCGGTGCAGGCCGCGCGCAGCACCGCCGACCAGTCGGCCGCCATCGCCAGTCAGACCAGCGCCGGTATGGAACAGCAGTACCGCCAGGTCGATCAGGCCGCGACCGCCTCCCTCGAGATGAGCGCAACCGCCCAGGACGTCGCCCGCAGTGCCGCCCAGGCTGCGCAAGCCGCGCGTGATGCCGACCTGGCAACCCGTGAGGGGCTGTCGGTGATCGAGCACACCACCCGCAGCATCGATGCCTTGGCCGCGGACATGAGCACGGCCATGGACCAGGTCGCGGGCCTGGCGCAGAACAGCGACAAGATCGGCTCGGTGCTGGAGGTGATTCGCTCGATCGCCGAGCAGACCAACCTGCTGGCCCTCAATGCCGCCATCGAGGCCGCGCGTGCTGGGGAAGCCGGGCGTGGCTTTGCCGTGGTGGCAGATGAGGTGCGTAACCTTGCCCGCCGCACGCAGGAGTCGGTCGAAGAAACCCGGCAGGTGATCGAGGCGTTGCAGGCAGGCACGCAGGAAGTGGTGGGCGCCATGCAAGGCATCCATCAGCAGGCTCAAGGCGGTGTCGAGCAGGTGTCGGCAGCGGCCACCGCCTTGCAACGCATCGGCAACGCAGTGTCGGTCATTACCGACATGAACCTGCAGATCGCCAGCGCCGCCGAGGAACAGAGCGCGGTGGACGAAGAGATCAACAGCAACATCGCGACCATTCGCGATGTGACTGAATCGCTATCCGGGCAAGCCAATGAGTCGGCGCGGGTGAGCCAGTCGCTGAACCAGCTGGCGAATCAGCAGCAGGGGTTGATGGACCAGTTTCGGGTCTAGTCCTCAGGGGCGCGTGCAGTTTCTACTGCGTGCGCCCTGGCCTGCTGAGGGTGGAGCGGCGCAGTGAGTGGTTCGAGGCAGGCCGCCCTTGGGCTTTGCCTGAACAACCCTGAGCGGTGGTCAGGCAATTTCACACCGAACCTGGGACATCGTCCCTCCCGCTACTGGTTTCCTGCACACCTGCATCATGTCCAGCGCTACAGGTGTTGGACGCCTGCAAACGTAAATCGGGCCGCCAGCCCTTTGCCCCTGCATGATGCGCAGGGGCAAAGGGTTAGCAGCCCGATCTCTCAACCCAGCCTGGTGCTGTCAGTCAGCCAAGCGCCAGGTCGTGGTGCCCTTGCTGTCTTCCAACACCACGCCCATCGCCGTCAACTGATCACGAATCCGATCGGATTCTGCCCAGTTCTTGTCGCTGCGCGCCTGTAGGCGGGTCTGGATCAGCGCCTCGACCTCAGCCGCATCGACCTTGCCTTCAGCCCCTGCGCGCAGGAAGTCATCGGCCTCGAGTTGCAGCACACCCAGCACATCGCCCAGCTCGCGCAAGCGTCCGGCCAGGCCGGCAGCGGCCTGCGGGTCGCTGTCGCGCAGGCGGTTGATCTCGCGCACCAGATCGAACAGCACGGCGCAGGCTTCGGGGGTGCCGAAGTCGTCGTTCATAGCGGCGGTGAACCGCTCGACGAACGCTTCGCCACCGGCTGGCGCGACACGGGGCAGGCCGCGCAGCGCATGGTAGAAACGCTCGAGCGCGGCCTTGGCGTCGCGCAGGCTGTCTTCGGAGTAGTTGATGGCGCTGCGGTAGTGGCTGGCCACCAGCAGGTAGCGCACCACTTCAGGGTGATACTTCTCGAGCACGTCGCGAAGGGTGAAGAAGTTGTTCAACGACTTGGACATCTTCTCGCCATTGATACGAATCATCCCGCAATGCATCCAGGCGTTGGCGTACTGCTTGCCAGTGGCCGCCTCGCTCTGCGCAATCTCGTTCTCGTGGTGCGGGAATTCCAGATCGCTGCCGCCGCCGTGAATGTCGAAGCTCTCGCCCAGGCAGCAGGTGGACATCACCGAGCACTCGATGTGCCAGCCCGGACGGCCCGGGCCCCACGGCGACTCCCAGCTCGGCTCGCCCGGCTTGACGCCCTTCCACAGGACGAAGTCGAGTGGATCCTGCTTGGACTCGCCCACTTCGATGCGCGCACCGATGCGCAGGTCTTCGACCTTCTTGCGCGACAACTTGCCGTAACCGACGAACTTGCCGACGCGGTAGTACACGTCGCCGTTGCCCGGTGCGTAGGCATAGCCTTTGTCGATCAGGGTCTGGATCATCGCATGCATGCCGGGGATATGGTCAGTGGCACGTGGCTCCTGATCCGGCGGCAGGATGTTGAGGCGGCGCTCATCTTCGTGCATGGCATCGATCATGCGCGCGGTCAGCTCATCGAAGCGCTCGCCGTTCTCGTTGGCGCGGTTGATGATCTTGTCGTCGATGTCGGTGATGTTGCGCACGTAGGTCAGTGCGTAGCCGCTTTTACGCAACCAGCGGGTGACCAGGTCGAAAGCCACCATGCTGCGGCCGTGGCCCAGGTGGCAGTAGTCGTACACGGTCATGCCGCACACGTACATGCGCACGTTGTTGCCATCGAGCGGCTTGAAGACTTCTTTCTGCTTGCTCAGGGTGTTGTAAACGGTAAGCACGACGGTTCCTCAGCTGCCCCAGGAGTCACGCAGGGTGACGGTGCGATTGAACACGGGACGGCCCGGCTGGCTGTCCTTCAGGTCGACGCAGAAGTAGCCTTCGCGCTCGAACTGGAAGCGGTCTTCGGCTTGCGCCTGGGCCAGCGACGGCTCGGCGCGGCAGCCGCTGAGCACCTCCAGGGAGCCGGGGTTGATGTTGTCGAGGAAGCTGCCGCCGTCGTCGGTCTTTTCCGGATTGGCGGAGCGGAACAGGCGGTCGTACAGGCGCACTTCGCATTCCACGCTGTCAGCGACCGGCACCCAGTGGATCACGCCCTTGACCTTGCGCCCTTCCGGGTTCTTGCCGAGGGTGTCCGGGTCATACGAGCAGCGCAGCTCAGTGATGTTGCCATCGGCGTCCTTGATGGCTTCGTCGGCACGGATCACATAGCTGCCGCGCAGGCGCACTTCACCGGCCGGCTCCAGGCGCTTGTAGCCCTTGGGCGGCTCTTCCATGTAGTCGTCGCGGTCGATGTACAGCTCGCGGGCGAAAGGCAAGGTGCGCACGCCCATGTCTTCTTTCGGGTGGCGCGGCAGTTCGAGTTGCTCGACCTGGCCTTCCGGGTAGTTGGTGATGACCACTTTCAACGGGCGCAGCACGCACATGGCACGCGGGGCGGTGCGGTCGAGGTCATCGCGGATGCTGAATTCGAGCATGGACATGTCGACCACGCCGTCGGAGCGGTTGGTGCCGATCATGTCGCAGAAGTTGCGGATCGAGGCCGGGGTATAGCCGCGGCGGCGGTAGCCCGAGAGCGTCGACATGCGCGGGTCGTCCCAGGAGTCGACGTGCTTCTCATCGACCAGCTGCTTGAGCTTGCGCTTGGAGGTGATGGTGTAGTTCAGGTTCAGGCGGCTGAACTCGTACTGACGCGGGTGCGCCGGCACCGGCAGGTTGTCGAGGAACCACTCGTACAGCGGGCGGTGGGCTTCGAACTCGAGCGTGCAGATCGAGTGGGTGATGCCTTCGATGGCATCCGACTGACCGTGGGTGAAGTCGTAGTTCGGGTAGATGCACCAGTCGTTGCCGGTCTGGTGGTGATGCGCGTGACGGATACGATAGAGAATCGGGTCCCGCAGGTTCATGTTCGGCGACGCCATGTCGATCTTGGCGCGCAGCACGCGTTCGCCGTCTTTGAACTCACCGGCTTTCATGCGCGCGAACAGGTCGAGGTTCTCTTCCACACTGCGCTCGCGGAACGGGCTGTTCTTGCCCGCCTCGAACAAGCTGCCGCGGTATTCCTTGGCTTGATCCGGGGTCAGGTCGCAGATATAGGCCTTGCCACGCTTGATCAGCTCGATGGCCCACTCGTGCAACTGGCCGAAATAGTCGGAGGCATAGCGCACCTTGCCCGCCCACTCGAAGCCCAGCCACTTCACATCGCGCTGAATGGCGTCGATGTATTCCTGGTCTTCCTTGGCCGGGTTGGTGTCGTCGAAACGCAGGTGGCAGTCACCGCCGAATTCCTTGGCCAGACCGAAGTTGACACAGATCGACTTGGCGTGGCCGATGTGCAGGTAACCGTTGGGTTCTGGGGGGAAACGGGTGACGATGCGCGCGTGCTTGCCGGCGTCCAGATCGGCCTGAACGATGGGCCGCAGGAAGTTTGCAGGGGCAACAGGCGCGCCTTTGGCTGCAGCGTTGGGCGCGTGATCGGCAGTGGGCTTGCTCATAAGATCCTTGAATGCACGTGTCAGGCCGGGTAGGCCGATTGAATCAAAGCGCCTATCATAGCCGATGCAGTCAAGTGGCTGACAGCCGATGGCCATAATCTGCCGTGATTTGTCCCGCCCTGGCCCCTGGCGCGGCACCTTTGATGTGTCGTGCCGGTCAGAGCACGCGTCAGGTAACCGGTCAGCGCCAACGCGCAGCCACGTTCTTATATGCCTTGAAATAGCGAGTTCCCGCATGTCCAAAGTCAAACTGAGCACCAACCACGGCGATATCGTTCTGCAACTGAACGCCGAGAAAGCCCCGCAGACCGTTGAGAACTTCGTGCAGTACGTCAAGGATGGTCACTTCGATGGCACCATCTTCCACCGCGTGATCAAGGGTTTCATGATTCAGGGCGGCGGTTTCGATGCCAACATGAGCCAGAAGAAAACCCGCGCCACCATTCAGAACGAAGCCGACAACGGTCTGAAAAACGCCAAGTACAGCGTTGCCATGGCGCGCACCATGGAGCCGCATTCGGCCTCCGCGCAGTTCTTCATCAACGCCTCGGACAACGACTTCCTCAACCACAGCGGCAAGAACGTGCAGGGCTGGGGTTATGCGGTGTTTGGCGAAGTGATCGAAGGCCGTGAAATCGTCGACGCCATCGAAAAGGTCGGCACCGGTTCCAAAAGCGGTCACCAGGATGTCCCAGCCGAGGCCGTGGTCATCGAGAAAGCCGAGATCATTGAGTGATACTGCTGATCTCCGATCTGCACCTGCAAGAAGAACGCCCGGACATTACCCGGGCGTTTCTTGATCTGCTCCAAGGCCGCGCCCGCCAAGCCACGGCGCTGTATATCCTGGGCGACTTCTTCGAGGCCTGGATCGGCGACGACGCCATGACGCCATTTCAGCAGTCGATCTGCCAGGCCTTGCGCCAGCTCAGCGACAGCGGCACGCAGGTGCTGCTGATGCACGGCAACCGTGACTTCCTCATCGGCAAGGCATTCTGCAAGGCGGCGGGCTGCACCTTGTTGCCTGACCCGTCCGTGGTCCAGCTCGCTGGTGAGCCCGTGTTGCTGATGCATGGCGACACCTTGTGCACGGGCGATGTGGGCTACATGAAATTGCGCCGCTACCTGCGCAACCCGCTGAGCCTGTGGCTGCTGCGTCACCTGCCGCTGGCCACCCGGCAGAAACTGGCGCGCAAGCTGCGCAATGAAAGCCGCGCGCAAACGCGCATGAAAGCCAGCGATATTGTCGACGTCACCCCGGCTGAAGTGCCCCGGCAGATGGCTGCCCAGGGCGTGCGCACGCTGATTCACGGCCACACGCACCGCCCGGCGGTTCATCCGCTCGAGGTCGACGGCCAGCCGGCCCGGCGTATCGTGCTGGGAGACTGGGATCAGCGCGGCTGGGCCTTGCAGGCCGATGAACACGGTCTGCGCCTGTACGATTTCGCCCTCGAACAGGCCGCCAGTGCCTAGCGCGGGTGACCCTGCCTCGCGGTCACGGCTCCCATCCCGTCCGCCTCGCTGATGCGGTACACCCGATACTGTGGATCAGCCTCGATCTGCGCCTCGGTGAACGGCAGCGGTGCCAGTTGGCCGGCGGCAAAGGCGCGGGTCTGGTCTTCGGCATGGGCCGAAGCCGACTCGCTGGACAGTGAGAACGCCAACAATCCCTGAGCCTGCGGGCCGTGCTCGGTAAAGCTGACCACCTGCAGGTAGCTGGTGCCGCTGACAACCCGGCGCTTGCCCGGCGCCACCGGCACGCTGACCATCGCGTTGTATACGCCCAAGGCCTGCGGGCCACCGGCTACCGGCGTGCCGCCTCCTGACTGCTGCACCTGCCCCCAGTGGCTATCGCTGCCGATCCCCTCCTCCTCCACCTGTGCCAACGACGCCAGTGCCGCCTCACGCAGCTTGGCCCTCACCGCCGCCTGCTCCACCGCCAATCCGCGGGGGGTGTGCTGAGGATCGGCCGGATCGAATGCAACGCGCCACAGCTCGGGCTGGCTGGCCAACGCCTGGAACAGGTGCTGGAAATGCACGAAGCCCAGACCACTACCGAGTTCGGCCTTGCCATTCCAGGCCTGCAGGCGGGTGCACAGTGCGGCCAGATCAGGCTGTACCGAGCTGCACCACTGCCGCAGGTCAGGCAAGAGCAACTCGGCCAGGTACACATCGTTGTCCAACACCAGGTCGCGCAATGCCGCTGCATCAAACCGGGTGCGGCCCTGCAGACGATCGAGCGCAAAGCGGCTGCGCAGCCCCAGCGGCTGATCGCTGCGGCTCACCACTGGCGAAAAGCCGCTCAGCGGTTGCGCGGGATTGACCATCCAGGCCGAGTCATTGGAGTTCTGCACGAAGTCCCGGCGTTGCAGGCTCGGCAACTGCGTGGCCGGGAAGATCCCTGGCTGCGCAGCCTGCGGATCGACTTTCCAGGCACAGGCCTGACGTGAACCATCGAGCACCACCAGTGGCTGGCCGCTGGCAGCGGGGTCGCTGCAGTGCGCCAGCAGCGACTGATCGACATACGGCACCACCGACTGATTCAGGTACAGCGCTTCACCGCCGGCATCTACCGCCAGGGTGTTGACCCATGGAATGCCCTGGGTCTTGCCGATCGAGCGTTTCAGCGCCCCGAGACTGCTGGCGCGGTTGATCTGATACCACTGCTGCAGGACGCGGGTGTTGTCGAGGTTGGCGTCACGCAGGCTGTAGGCGTGATGGTTGTCCCAGTCCAGGCGCCCGGGCCATTGCACCACGGGGCCAAAGGCCGAGCTGTAGACCTCACGCTGGACGTGCCGGATGTCGCCTTGCGGGTCTTTGACCGAGACCGTCAGGGTCTGGCGCTGCAGCGGACGCGACTGGCCATCGAGCAGGTAGCGGGTCGGATCTTTCGGGTCGAGCTGCAGGCGGTACAGCGTGAAGTGCTTGGACGCATCGACCGTGTGAGTCCAGGCCAGGTGCTGGTTGAAACCGATGTTGATCATTGGCAGGCCCGGCAAGGCAGCGCCCATGACATCCAGCTTGCCCGCGATGGTCAGGTGCATCTGGTAAAAGCGCAGGCCGCCCACCCAGGGGAAGTGCGGGTTGGCCAGCAGCAGCCCGCGGCCATTGGCCGAGCGTTCCGAGCCGAGCGCAATGGCATTGCTGCCGCGTTCTGTGGCGAAGTGCTGCTGGCGCGCCAGGGCGTTGGCAAAGCGTGGATCGACCTGCGCCGTGGCGACCCCTGGCGGGGTCGCGCCGACCAGCGCTTCGGCGAACTGCCCGACGCCCCCTTCTGCCAGCAAGCGGCGGGTCAGCTTGACCAGATCGAGGCTGGTGATGGGCCTGAGCCCGTCGCCGCTGCCGCATTCTGCCGGCAGGCCGTGTGCACTGCGTTCGGCCAGGGCGCGGTTGTAACCGCTGGCATAGCCTTCGAGCAATGCGCGCACCGTGGCCGGCTGGGCCTGCAGGAACGCGTTGACCGCAGTCGGCGTGTTGAGCCAGGTGAAGAACAGGTCGCTGTCGAGGTTGTTGCGCTGCTCGACGGTGGTGCCCTCGCTGCCGAAATGGCGCGAGCGTTCGCCGTTGACCGTCAGCACTTCATCAGCCAACAGGCAGAGGTTGTCCTGGCCATAGGCGTAGCCGATGCCATAGCCCAGGCCTCGCTCGTCCTTGGCCAGAATATGCGGCACACCGAAGCTGGTGCGGCGAATCTGGGCGCTGGCGTCAGCGCTCGCCGCCTGGGCATGAGCGGTGGACGCGGCGGCGACGAGGATCGCCAGTCTGAGGCACGCCAATGGGCGCGAACGTGGAATCACAGGCACTCCTGATCGATCGAGGGTCATCACGATCAAACGAATGGCGCATCCGGAAAATTTACTCGGCCGCGTCGAGTCGCCCGGTGCCGCGTCAGAGGGGGATGTGCAATCTCGATCAGGATTTATTTTCGCCGTGGGTGCAGTTTTTCCGTTTTCATTCGTCTTACTTAGTTGAGGCACACCGATTCAGGACCGTTCATCACAAGGAGTATTCCCATGCACAACCCGACCGCAGATGCTCAGCGGCCCACACCGGGCGGCCCTGTATCATCCGCCAACGCGCAGGGCGCGCACGAGCGCCTGGCCAATGATCGGATTCGTGAACTGCTGCGGGTCTACGGCCTGCGCACCAGTCTGATCCGACTGAAAGTGATCGAGGCCCTGCACGTGGCAGACAAGGACGGTCGGAGCATCGGCGTACGCGGCGTGCATGCCCAACTCGAACAGCTGGACATTCCACTGTCGTTTCTCAGCGTGCGCGAAGTGCTCAAGCGGCTGTGCACCGAGGGCGTGATCGCCTTGGGCAGCGACAAGTGCTACAGCCTCAACCCACCGGCGCGTGCAGCGCTGGAGCGACGTTGAAAGCGACGGCTGGTGAGAACGGCCTGTGAGGACGTCCTGTCAGGCAGGCCTGTCACCAGGATCGGAGTGAAAACGGCCGGTCACAATGACCCGCCGTGAGGCATCAAGGCTTTCTGACCTTGCGGCGCAGGATCCCGTTGATCACCACCACGACGACCGCAATGGCGATGGCCAGGTACTGGAATGTCTGTTCGCTGATGGTGCCCTGTTTCTGCAGATGGGAGAGGCCCAGCATCAGGGCGACTACCACCAGGATGATCAGAATCGAATACTTCAACCGCTGCACATGTGTCATTGAATACGTCCTTTACCGCATCGAAAACCGAAATGTTCATCAAGCGCGGCGCGCATCATAACGCGATGTGCCGGGTGATGGCGCCTGTCCTGAGCGGACATGGCCTGGCGAGAGAGGGTTGCAGGATGCAGCGGCTGTCAAGAACAAGCCGGCACAGATGCCCCGGGGCCTGTCACGATTATCTGGCGACTCTTCCTACGAACGCAGGCCAAACTGCCTGCGACTGTGACCCCATTATTACTACAATCGGCGGCCCGTTTGGCGCCTAGCGACCCCTCAGACGCTGTTCGACAATTTGCCGGGAATCCGGACCGCCGCTTGCGTGCAGGCATGTACCGGCCGTTCAGGCATCGAACCAGCCCCCGTCCGAGGAAATCAACATGGAAATGCCAGATCTTTCCCGTATCGACACTCAGCAACTTCCTGAGTCACTGCAATCCCTCATCGAATGCATCGGCATCGAGAATGCCTACACCCTTACCCGCGCCTATGGCGGCAGGCCCAAGTACATTCCCAAGCACCGCGAGCGTACCCGTCTGGTCGAAATCCTTTCCGACGAGGCGCTCGATGCCTTGATCAAACGCTTCTCCGGCATGGCGCTGGAGATTCCCAAGGTCGATCACTTCCAGCGGCAACTGCGCAACCTGCAGATCCAGGAAGAAAGCGCCAACGGCTGCTCCCGCAGCCTGCTGGCCAACAAATACGGCCTCAGCCTGCGACAGATCGGCAATATCCGCCGCCAGCACTGATCCCTCCCTCACTGGAACTCTCCAGGCATGAAACAGGCAACCAGCCAGGATACGGCAGCTTCGTTCACCCGCATCCTGGCGCTGTCTGCTGACTGAGCCGCTTTTCGATCCGTTGATCCTGCCGTACTGGCACCTCGGGCTCAGCCTCGTCAAAAGTCCCGTTTATAGAAGATATCCAGCGAACTGGCGACGCCACTGGCTGCCTCCACATAGACCTTCTTGCTGAGCTTGTAGCGCAGGGCAATGGTGTTGGCCGGCTCGAAAACACCTACGCCATAGCGCAGGCTCAAGCGCTCGGTCAGGTTGCCGCTGGCGACCACACTGGTGGTGTTGCCACTGCCCTCGGTATCGAGCTGGAAATCCTCGATACCCAAGCGGGTGGCCAGGCTGCCGGTCATGCCCGCACTGCCCGCCAGCCCCAGGCCCAGGGCCGCTTGAGCCAGCATGTTGTTGTCTTCGCCCGTGTTGCCCAACGGGCGCCCCAGCACCAGGTAGGACAACGCCTGCTCCTGGCTCATGGCGGGTTCGGCAAAGACGGTCGCAGTCGGCTGCTCGGCGTTGCCAGCGAGGCGAATGCCAGCGGTTACGTCATCGACCTGACGAATCGCTTCGATGTCCAGGTAAGGCTGGGCGATGGGCCCGGCGAACAGCAGACGCGCGCGTCGGATCGTCAGGCGCTGGCCATAGGCACGGTAGCGACCGTCAGCCAGGTTCAGTTCGCCGCGGGTGTCCATGTTGTCACCGATGTGCACGCGCCCTTTGAGGTTGGCCGTGAGGCCGAAACCGCTGAAGGCCAGCTTTTCGCGCCCGACCTCCACATCGATGTCCATGGCCATTGCCATGGGCGGCTTGCCCTCCTCGGTCTGTTGACCCACGATCACCGTGTCATCCGAGACCTTCACCGTCGACGGTGGCAGTTGGCGAATGGTGATCTTGCCCTTGGGCACCTGCACTTTGCCGACGATCGCCAGCTTGTCGTCGATCAGGCGAATGTTCAGATCGGGTGAGAGCTCCAGCGTGGCGTAGGGCTCGACCGTGACCGGCAGTTGCTGACCTTGCAGACGGACATCGACGCCCAGCGCCTGGCCCCAGTTGATCTGCCCGCCAATCTGCCCACGCCCGGTCTCACCGCTGCGCCAGCCGCCGCTCAATCGGACCTGCTCTCCGGCAATGGCGGCCTGGATCGACAGGTCCTGCAGGCTGATTGGCAACTCGCCCCCGCTGACTTCACCGCCGGTGAGGTTCAGATTGCCGTTCACCTGCGGCGCCATCAGGGTCCCCGAGATACGCCCACTGCCATTGAGCTGACCGGCCAGCCGCTCGACCATTGGCGCAAATGGCCGGGCGATGGCGATATCCAGACCGCTGAGCGTGAAGTCGCCCGACACAGGCTTGTCTGCCGCCACCGGGTCGATGCGCGCATTGAGGCTCAGCGCACCCAGGCCTTTGCCCTGGAAGGTCAGCTGCGTGTCGACCCGACGCGGCGCCAAGGTGCTGTCCAGGCGCAGGGCCTGATACGGGAAGGCGATCCAGCGGTCCTGGTCGCGCAGGCTCAGGGTCCCGCCGCTGGCGTCGACACGCACGGTACCTTTCGGGCCACTGGCCGGCACGTCGAGGTTGACGTCTGCATTGAGCAGGCCTTTCCAGGCGAAGTCCTTGGGCATCCACTGCGCCAGGCTCTCGAGCGGGAACTGCTTGAGGTGATAGCGAATGCGTGGCTCGGGAGCCAGCCGCTGGTCATCCCCGCACAGGCTGGCCTGACCGGAGCGCCAGCAGTGGGCGCCGAAGTCGAGCTGACCACTGGCCAGGTACTTCAGGCTGGCCGGCCCTTGCAGGCGCCAATCCTGACCGCCGGCCTGAATGCGACCGGTGGCCAGACGCCCCCGCCAGTCGCCCTTGGCCAGCGTGCCGTCCAGGGCCAGGTCGAGCTTGAGCTGCGGTCCGTCGAGGCCGAGGGTCAGGGCCTGCTGGCTGAGGGTGCCCTTGCCCTTGGCGACCAGGGTGCCCAGCGCAGTGTCGCCGGCGTTGATCGCCGTGGCTTTGAGATCGATCACGCCACGCTGGGCGTTGTCGAGGTTGGCAGTGAGGTCCAGGCGCTGGATGCGGTTGGTGTCCTGGGCGAGGTTCTGCCCCAACAGGGTCAGCTTGCCTTGCGGCGCATCCAGGGTGCCAGCGACGTCCAACTGGCCCTTCATCTGGCCTTGCAGGCCCGGCCACAGCTGGCCCAGGCGCGGCATGTCGATGTCGATGCGCCCGGCCAGACGCTGCGCCAGGCTGCCGCTGCCGTTGATGCGGTTGGCCCCCAACTGCACCGCCAGTGCACCGAGGGTCCAGCGCTCGCCGGCGCCGTTGGCGTCAACCTTGAACACCGCAGGTTGGCCGCGCAGGCGGCCCTTGAGGTCCAGCTGCGCGGTGAGGTCGAGCTGCTCGTCTTTGATCTGGCCTTTGCTGCGCAGCGGCCCTGCCAGGGTACCGGGCAGTTGCGCCACCCAATAGGCCGGATCGAGCGCCGACAGTTGCAGGTCGACGTCCCAGGCCAGGGCGTCGGCGAACTGCAGGGCAACGCTGCCCGCCGCCTTGCCCTGCCCGGCGTTCATTACCAGCTTGGGCAGGCGCACCTGCTTGAGGTCGCCCTCGAACGGGCTGGCCAGGCTGAACGCCCCGGCCGGGCCATCCAGGTCACCGTTGAACTGGCCGGTGTAGGTGCCCTCGATGTAATTGACCTGCGCCTTGAGCCGCTTGAGGGTGACCTGTGGCGGCTGCTCCAGTGGATAGAGGCGCAGCCAGGGGAAGTCGAACCAGTCCAGCTTCGCGTCGGCCTTAAGGCCCGCTTGCCAGTCGGCATTGGCCTGCAGGGTGAGGCGTTGCTTGTCGTTCGCGGTCAGGTTAAGGCCTTTGAGTTGCGCACCTTTGGCATCGGCGCGGCCGGTCAGCATCAAGGCGATGGGCCCTTTGTCGGCCGGCAACTGAGCGGTGCCGTTCAGGTCGAAGCCGTCTTTCAAGTCTCCCGTAGCATTGAGCTGCAAGTCATTGAATTGCAACGTATCAGGTAAGGACTGAGTGGGCTTGAACGCTTTGGATCGAATCTGCACCGTGGCCGGGAGGTTCTCGGCCAGTGCCTGTACCTGCCCGGTCAAGGTGGCGTCGAGATAGCCTTGGGTAGTGGCGTTGAGCGCCAAGGTCTTCTGCAGGTCGCCGCTGATGTTCAGCTGGAGCTGCAGCGGCTTGTCGTCCACCGGCGGCAACTGCACGCTGCCGCTCAACTGCAGGGGCCAGTCGCCGTTGGGTTGCACCAGGCCCTGCAACTCGGCCTGCAGGTCTTCACGTTGCACCTGCAGGCGATCGATGCGCAGGCCCTCTGCGGTCCAATGCGCTGCCAGTTGCAGGTCGCCGAGCAGCTCGTTGCCATCCAGGCGCAGTTGGCCGACCTTGAGCTCGCCCACTTCGATGGACAGCGGCAGGTCGAGCTTGGGCAACTGCAGGGGGCCGCTGTCCGGGTCGGGCTCGCTGGGCGCGAAGGCCATGTCGATGCGTTCGGCCTGCAGCCGCTCGATGCACAGCGCCGAGCGCAGCAGGCAGGCTGGCGTCCAGTCCAGGCGCGGTGCCTGGACGACGATACGGCTCTTGCCGTCGTCCCATACCAGCTCGCTGGCCTGCCAGTGCCCGCCGAGCCGCCCCTGGAACTCGCTGACCTGCAAGCCGGGCACCAGACCCAGCGCCCAGCGGCTGCCGCTCTGGCTGCCCAGTACCACGGCCAGCGCGACCATCACCAGCACGATGACCGCAAGCAGCACCAGCAGTCCTGCCTTCAACCCCTTCTTCACCCCTACCCTCACAGTTCTGGCCCCATCGAGAAGTGCAGGCGGATACCGCCGTCGTCGTCCAGCGCCTTGGCCAGGTCAAGGCGTAGCGGGCCGATCGGTGAGACCCAGCGTACACCGAAGCCGACACCCGTCTTGAGGCTGCCGAGGTCGAGGTCGTTGAACGCGTTGCCCTGGTCCACGAAGGTGGCCACGCGCCATTTCTCTGTCAGCGAATACTGGTACTCGGCGCTGGCCGCTACCATGTAGCGCCCGCCAATGCGGTCGCCGTCGCCGTTCTTCGGCGACAGGGTCTGGTAGTCATAGCCACGCACGCTCTGGTCGCCACCGGCGAAGAAGCGCAAGGACGGTGGCACGTTCTTCTTGTAGTCATCGGTGGCGCTGCCGCCGAACTGCACACGGCCGAGGAAGCGGTGATTCTGCGCAACGGTGGTCAGGCCTTTGAGGGTCACGTTGCCGTACAGCAGGTTGGAATCCGAACCCAACCCTTCTTTTGCCACCTTGCTGTCGAACTGCACGCGGTAGCCGTTGTGCGGGTCGATGCGGTTGTCGCTGCGCAGGTAGGCGTAGCTGATGCCGGGCATCAGCAGGTTGCTCAGGCCTGCGTCGTCGCCGAGCTTGTATTCTTCGCGCTGGTACTTGAGGGAAATCACCCGCTGCCAGCCGCTGGGCAACTTGCTGTGCCATTCAGGGCCGACGGTGAGCAACTGGCTGACCGTGTCGGTGCCGGCCAGCTCTTCATTCTGATAGCCGCCGGCAAAACGCAGTTTATCGGTGAGCGGCGGGTCGAGCGGCACGTCGTACCACAGGCCGACGTTCTGCCGCGGCGCCGAGAGCTCGGCTTCCCAGCCGTAGCTGTGGCCCTGCGGGTTGACCCAGTGACGGGTCCAGTTGGCTTTACCGCGCGGGCCCACGTCCGTCGAGAAGCCCAGACCCAGGCCGAGGGTGCGCGGTTTGCGGGTTTCCAGGTTGACCGCCACAGGCACCTGGTCGTTGACCGCTGCGGTGGGCGCGGCGTCGACCCGGACACCTTCGAAATAGCCGCTCGACTGCAGGTCGTTGGTGAGCTCGGCGATCAGCTCGGAGTCATACGGCGTACCAGGCTTGAACGCGACCATGCGCTGCAGCAGGTCGTTGTCGAGCACCGTGTCGCCGCTGAAGCTGACCGCGCCCAGGCGGTAGCGCGGACCGCTCTGGTACACCAGTTCGATGTCGGCGATGCCGGCACGCGGGTCGACGGCCAGGCGCTGGCGGCTGAAGCGCCCGCTGAAGAACCCGTAGCGCGAGGCCTGATTCTGAATCAGGCTCTTGGCGTCTTCGTAATAGCCGTGATTGAGCGGCTGGCCTGGGCGCAGCAGTTTGCTGTCGGGCACCCGAAAGGCGGCCATCTCGCTGGCCGGCCCGTCGATGCGCACGGTGACGTTGCGCAGGCGCACTGGCTCACCGGGCTGGATCGACAGCACCAGGCGGGACGGCTGGTCGGCCGTACCCGACGGTTGCACCTCGGAGGCAATCTGCGCCTGGTAGTAGCCCAGCGCCTGCGCGGCTTTACGCGCCTGCTCCTCGGCACCGCGACTGAAGCGCGACAATGCATCTTCATCGCGATTGCCCAGGCTACCCACATAGCCCTCGATATTCGCCTTCAGCGCCTTGTTGGCCGGGTTTACCCGTACCACCAACTCGCTCTGGCCCCATGCACTGAAACTGGCGACCCAGATGACCAGGCCCCAGGTAACTCTTCCTGAATAACTCATGCGCGGCATGCTACCAGAGGCGTGTGTCGATGGAAGCGCTTTGCCGAGCACTCATGTCGGTACCGCGTGCGACGAGGTCGGTGATGGGTGGAAAAACACCTGCTCACTGACTGGCCCGACCGGGACTTCGCCGAGCATCTGGTAGTTCAGCCGTTGCAGGAACAGCATGGCGTGAGGGTTGCTGGTGTTGAGCACCACGCCTTCGGTCTGCGGATCTTCTGCACACCAGTTGTGTACCACTTGCAGCAACTGGTTGGCGTAGTGCTCGCCCTGAAAGTCAGGGTGAATACCCAGCAGCGGCAGGACGTGCACCTGCTCGCTGGGCAGCCAGGTAGACAGCGCGCCCTGATAGTCGAGGTAGCGACGGGTGCTGCGCAAGCCCGCGCCCAGGATCATGCGCAGGCGCCAGGCCCAGCTGTCGGCCACACCCAATCGGCGCTGCGGAGGCACGATGAGCGCGACGGCCACCAGGCGGTCATCGACCAGCAGGCCGATCGCCGGCAGGTCGAAGTTGAAATGTTGGCGTACCCATTCCTTGATCACCGCTTTCAAGCGGCGCTGATAGCCATTGCGTTTGGCATCGAACAGGTAGGTGTAGGTGGGCTCGGGTGCGTAGGCTTGCAACAACAGTGCACGCACTTCACGGGCGAAGCCGCCGTCAAGCATGCAGACCTGCGTTTCAGACGTCGTTGTCATGGCGGATAGAGCTCCTGGAATGGCCGTTTAGCCTTGGAGGCGTGCCGCTTCGCTTCGTTCACCCGCACGCGCGCCGGGTGGCGTTGTGCTGGTGATCAAGACGTGAGTCCGCTAGCATCCGGCCTTTTACCAGGGTCAGCGTTTCCCATGAAAATCGTCTGTTTCAACATCAATGGCCTGCGCGCCCGCCCGCATCAATTGGCTGCGCTGATCGAGAAGCATCAGCCTGATGTCATCGGCCTGCAGGAAACCAAGGTCAGCGACGAGCAGTTCCCCTTGGCCGACATCCAGGCGCTGGGCTACCACGTGCACTACCACGGTCAGAAAGGCCACTACGGTGTGGCCCTGCTCTCGCGCCAAGCGCCGCTGAGCCTGTTCAAAGGTTTTGCCACTGATGAGGAGGACGCCCAGCGGCGCTTCATCTGGGGCACCTTCGCCGATGCCAACGGCACGCCGATCACCATCATGAATGGCTATTTCCCGCAGGGCGAAAGCCGCGACCACCCCACCAAGTTTCCGGCAAAGCAGCGTTTCTACAGCGATCTGCAGGCGCTGCTCGAAGGTCAGTTCAGCAACGATCAGGCAGTGATCGTGATGGGTGATGTGAACATCTCGCCGGAAGACGCCGACATCGGCATCGGCCCGGACAATGCCAAGCGCTGGCTGAAGACCGGCAAGTGCAGCTTCCTGCCTGAAGAACGGGAATGGATGGCGCGCTTGAAGGGCTGGGGCCTGACGGACAGCTTCCGCCACCTGTACCCGCAGGTCAGTGACCGCTTCAGCTGGTTCGATTACCGCAGCCGGGGTTTCGAGGACGAGCCCAAGCGAGGCCTGCGCATCGACCTCATCATGACCTCCCACGGCTTGCTGCCACGGGTCAAGGATGCTGGCGTGGATTACGAATTGCGGGGGATGGACAAACCGTCGGACCATGCGCCGATCTGGCTTGAATTGAGCTGAACCTGCGCAGATGAACAAAAGGGCCGCCAAGGCGGCCCTTCCCGGCGTTAGCCGATTGAACGCGGTTTACTTGACCACACCACAGGCCATGCGCGCACCGCCACCCCCGAGCTTCTCCGGATGGTCGCTGTGGTTGTCGCCGCCAGCGTGCACCATCAGCGCATGACCTTTGAAGTCTTCGGCTTTCAGGCGCGGAGCCAGCACCGGGTAGGTGGCCTTGCCATCGGCGCCGACGTAGAGCGCTGGCAGGTCGCCGCGGTGACCGCTGTCGTCATACGGGCCCTTGTGGGCGTTGGTGGTATCGGGGTCCCAGTGGCCGCCTGCGCCACCGGCCGGCACGGTCTTGCCGTTGTCCTGAGCGGGGTCGCACGAGGCGTTCTGGTGCAGGTGGAAGCCATGCACACCCGGCGGCAGGTCTTTCAGATCCGGCGTCAGCAAAGCGCCGTACTTGTTTTGCTCGATGGTAACGGTGCCGATCGACTTGCCCGGGCCATCCGTGCCAGCGAGCTTGAGCTCTACCGTCTGCGCCGCCTGGGCCAGGCCTGCGCTGGCCAGTAGTGCGGTCATGAGCAGTGCTTTCTTCATCGGGGTGTCTCCTTGGCGTTGAAAAAGGTGGGCGTCGTACCCGCTACAACAGGCCCGCGCAGCACCTGCGTGTGTAATGGGACTGCATTGGCACGCGGCGATTCCATCCAGCCATACATTGAAATACTTGCCCGCCCATGCGGGCTCATGCGTGCAGCTCGCGCGGGCTCAGCGACACCCAGTAGCGGGTGCGGTATTGCACCTGCAACGGCAAGCTGGCGGCGAGCAGCGCGAGGATGCGATCAGTGTCGTCAAGCACGAAGGTGCCGGTGACCCGCAGCCGCTCAAGGCCAGGCTGCCAGCGCAGCACGCCTGGGCGATAGCGCTCGAGTTCACGCAGGAACTGACCCAGCGGTTGGTCGTCGACGATCAGCACGCCCTGCCGCCATCCGGGCAACTGTGCATCGAAGCCCCCCGCCGGCGTCACCGAGGTCGTGCTCAAGCGCGCCTGATGGCCGGCCACCAGCCGTTGCTCGTCACCGTGTTGCGGTGTCAGCCGCAGCTCACCCCGCGTCACCGAGACCAGACAGCCATCGCCGTCATCGCGCACGCAGAAATCAGCCGGCGCTGCGTCGATGCGGCCGTAACGGGTCATCAGATGCAGGGGGCTACGGCTGTCCAGCGCGAGTTCGCCTTGCAGCAAGGTGAGGTGCAGTTGCCCGGCGATCCACGCCACGTCTACCGCAGTGGTGGTGTTCAACTGCAGGCGGCTGCCATCGGCCAGCACCTGGGTACGGCGTTGTCCGGTGGCCGTCGCAACGTCGGCGCGCCAGCGTTCAATGGGCAGTTGCCGATAAGCCAGCCAGGCCAGCGGCGCACACGCTGCCACGCCCAGCGCCTGGCCAAGCAGCTTGCGCCGCTGCGGGTCGGGACGATCCAGACAGCTCAGGCCGACGGGCGCCGGCAGCTGAGCGAAGCGCTGGCGCAACTGCTGGGCTTTTTGCCACAGCGCCTCGTGGGCCGGGCTGCGCGCGCGCCAGCGCTGCAGACGCAGGTCACCGGCACTGTCGAGCTCGCCGGCATCCTGCAAGGCCAACCACTGTGCGGCCTCGCGCGCCATCAGCCGGGCCTCGGGGCCGATCTCGGTGCTCACAGCTGCACCAGCAGGCAATGCTCATACGCCTGGGCCATGTAGCGTTTGACGGTGCGCGGTGAGACGTCCAGGCGCTCGGCAATGCTGGCATAGTCGAGCCCCTCCAGCTGCGCCCAGAGAAACGCGCGGCGCACTGCTGGCGGCAAGCCGTCGAGCAATTCGTCCAACGCCTGCAACGCTTCGAACATCAGCCAGCGCTGCTCGGCAGATGGCACCTGTGCTTGCGGCAGTTGCGCCAGGGCATCGAGATAGGCCTGCTCCAGGCTGCGGCGCTTGTAATGGTTGACCAGCAGCCGCTTGCCGACCGTCAGCAGGTAGGCGCGCGGCTCGCGCAAGCTCGGCAGGCTGTTGCTGCGCTCGGCGGCCAGCACCCTGACGAAGGTGTCCTGGGCCAGATCAGCGGCAACCCAGCGGTCGCCCAGACGACTGCGCAGCCAGCCTTCCAGCCAGCTGCTGTGCTCGCGGTACAAGGTACTCAGGCAAGGTGGAGGCGCCGCAACGGAGTCGGTCATACACAGGCACGCTAGAGGGGTGGGGGCTGTAAATGCGAGTGATTCTAATTGCTTGGCGCAGGCCCGCCAAGCCTTGTGCATGCACCACTATGTTCCCGGCACTTGGCAACGCTGCCCGAACCCCTCAGGATTTACCCCTTTTCTGCCGCATGCCCGAGGACAGCCCATGCACTTTCAGCCCGCCATTCCGGTTCTGCGTATCTTCAGCGTGGCCAAGGCCAAGGAGTTCTATCTCGATTTCCTCGGTTTCACGCTGGATTGGGAACATCGCTTCACACCTGAGCTCCCCCTCTACGCCCAGGTGCACCGTGACGGGCTGATCCTGCACCTGTCCGAGCATTACGGTGATGCCACGCCCGGCTCGACGGTGTTCGCTCGCGTGACCGATCTGCGCGCCCTGGAGCAAGCACTGCTGGCCAAGCAGTATGGCTACGCCCGCCCTGCGATCGAGACCGTGGACTGGGGCTTGCAGCTGCAGGTGCGTGACCCGTTCGGCAACCTGCTGCGCTTCTGCGAACAGATCGGCTAGGCCCCGCCAAGGCTCAGCAAGCCTTGCAGCGAAAGCGCTGGTACGCGAATTCAGCGCGTGGTGGTGACCCAGACCGAGCGGAGGCAGGATGGGCCCGCGTCGCCGCCCTTTACGGGGCCCTGCAAGCGGCGCTACCCTGTCGATCTTTCCTACCTGATGAGGTGTTCGTCCGATGCGTCATTGATGCCGCCGTCTGTTTGACGGCCAGCCTTCACCCCCCAGCCTTGCCTTGGGGATGTCGCGGCATGAATGGATTTCTCCATGACGAACACTTCGATTCTGACGCTTGACGGCGTCACCTGCACCCTGCCCGATGGCCGCGTGCTGTTCACCGACCTCAACGCCACCTTCGATCACCGCCACACCGGCCTGGTGGGTGCCAACGGCGTGGGTAAAAGCATGCTCGGCCGGCTGCTGGCCGGCGAGTGTGCGCCCAGCGAGGGTCGTTGCCTGCGCCGTGGACGGGTGCATCGGCTCGACCAACAGACCCTGCGCCATAGCCAGACAGTGGCTGACGTCGCGCAGATCACCCCGCATCTGCTGGCGTTGCAGCGTATCGCGCAAGGCAGTGTGGAACAGGCGGACTTCGACCTCGTCGGCGAACGCTGGAGCCTGGCCGAGCAGTTTCAGGCCCACCTCGCCCGCCAGGGATTGGGCGGCATCGACCCGCGCAGCCCGGCCAGCACCCTGAGCCCCGGCCAGGCCATGCGCGTGGCCATCGTGGGCGCGTTTCTCGCCGACGCCGACTACCTGATTCTGGACGAGCCGAGCAACCATCTGGACCGCCAGGGCCGCGAGCACCTGCACACGCTGATCGGCCAGTGGACGCGCGGCCTGCTGCTGATCAGCCACAACCGCACGCTGCTCGAACCGATGCAGCGCACCCTGCACCTGAGCCCGTTGGGTCTGCGCAGCTACAGCGGCGGCTACAGCGCCTACCGGCGCGCCACGCTTGCTGAACAGGCGCAGGCCCAGGACACGCTCGATCGCCTGAAGCTTCAGCGTCAGCGAGAAAAGGCGCAGGTCCAACACCAGCGCGAGCGACTCGAACGTCAGCAGGCGCGTGGCCGCGGCATGGCCCGCGACGCCAACCAGGCAAAGATTCTTCTCGATCGTCAGCAGCAACGCAGCCAGGTCACGGCGGGCAAGCAACTGCGCAGTCAGCAGCACGCACAGCAGGCCATCGATCAACGGGTCAGCGAGGCGGCGCAGCGGATCGAGCATGGCTCTGGCATCACCCTGCCGGCGCCCGCTGCGCAGCGGCCAGGTAGGCTGTCACTGGTGTGTCTGGAGGGCGTGCAGTTGCCTTACGGGAGCCAGGCACCGCTCGACCTGCACCTGCGTGCGGGCGAGCGCGTGGCCGTGATCGGTGCCAATGGCAGCGGCAAATCCACCTTGCTCAAGCTGATCAGCGGCCAATTGACGCCAAGCGCTGGCACCGTGCAGGTCAGCGGAACGGTGGGCTTGCTCGATCAGCACGCCAGCCAGCTAACGTCGCGGCAGAGCGCGCTCGACCACCTGCAACAGGCCAACCCATCGCTCGAGGTCAGCACGCTGCGTACGCGGCTGGCCCAGGTGGGCCTGGATGCGGCGCGGGTCGATCTGCCCAGCGCGCTGCTCAGTGGCGGCGAGCGGGTCAAAGCTGCGCTGGTAGCGCTGCTGTACCGGCACACGCCCATCGACCTGCTGCTGCTCGATGAGCCCGGCAACCACCTGGACCTAGCGTCGCTGGAAGCCATCGAGCAGATGCTCGCGCGCTTCCAGGGGGGTGTGCTGGTGGTGTCGCATGATGAGGCTTTTCTCAGCCGGTTGCGGCTGGATCATCGGTGGGTGTTATGAACGGCGTGAAGGCACCGCTCCACGTCACGCGATCAGGTAGCCAAGCGCGTGAGATCGACCCACGCGGCGGCGATCCCACAGTGATTGCCATGCGGCACGGCACGTGCCTGCGCTCGAGATCGTTGCGCGATTACCGCCCACTTTCGTCTCCGCGAACCACCGTTTGATTGACGAATTAACTGGATGGTACAACTATCGCATCATTCAACAACAACAAAGCGATACGCTCATGAAGCCTCGAATTCTGGTGCTCAATGGCCCCAACCTTAACCTGCTGGGCTCCCGTGAACCGGCCCAATACGGCAGTGAGACCCTGGCCGATCTGGCCAACCTGTGTGCTGCCAGTGCCGACCAGCACGGCCTGGACCTGGAGTTCCGCCAGACCAACCACGAAGGCGAACTGCTCGACTGGATCCACGCCGCGCGCGGCCGCTGCCAGGGCATCCTGATCAACCCTGCGGCCTGGACCCACACGTCTGTGGCCATCCGCGACGCACTGGTGGCCAGTGAACTGCCGGTGATCGAAGTGCACCTGTCAAACGTGCACAAGCGTGAACCCTTCCGGCACCTGTCGTTCGTCTCGGCCATTGCCGTGGGCGTGATCTGCGGCCTGGGTAGCAACGGCTACCGCCTGGCCCTTGGTCATTTCGCCCAGCTGCTGAAGGAGCGCACGGCATGAGCACCCGTCACGACGCTGTGTTGGCCGGCCTGATCGGCCGTAGCATCCAGGCTTCGCGCACCCCGGCCTTGCACGAGCACGAGGGTGACGCGCAGTCACTGCGCTACCTGTACCGCCTGATCGACGCAGACCAGTTGCAGTTGCCAGACAGCGCGCTGGCGCAGTTGCTCGAAGCAGCCGAGCGCACCGGGTTTACCGGCCTGAACATCACGTTCCCGTTCAAACAGTCGATTCTGCCGCTGCTCGATGAGCTGTCGGACGAGGCTCGCGGCATTGGCGCGGTCAGTACCGTGGTGCTGCGTGACGGCAAGCGTGTGGGCCACAACACCGATTGCCTGGGCTTTGCCGAAGGCTTTCGGCGCGGGCTGCCGAACGTGTCACGGCGCCAGGTGGTGCAGCTCGGCGCAGGGGGCGCGGGTTCGGCAGTGGCCCATGCGCTGCTGGCCGAAGGGGTGGAGCAACTGCTGCTGTTCGACGTGGATGCCCAGCGTGCGCAGGCACTGATCGACAACCTCGGCGCCCGTTTCGGCGCGGGTCGCGCGGTGCTGGGGGAGGATCTGGCCAGTGCGGTCAAGGCCGCCGACGGCCTGGTGAATACGACGCCCGTTGGCATGGCCAAGGTCCCCGGCACGCCGCTTGCGCCTGAACTGCTGCATGCAGGGCTGTGGGTGGCCGAAATCATCTATTTCCCGCTGGAAACCGAGCTGCTACGCCATGCCCGCGCGCTGGGGTGCCAGACCCTGGATGGCGGCACCATGGCAGTGTTTCAGGCAGTGAAAGCCTTTGAGCTGTTCACCGGTCGCCAGGCCGATGCCACGCGCATGCAGGCGCATTTCGCCGGTTTCTGACACACCAACGCCGCGCCGGCGGGTTGCCTGGGCGCGGCGTCATGCTGATTGCAGTCACGCTTGCAAATAGCGCAATACCACCTCGCAGATCATCGCCTTTTGCCGTTGCTTGACCTGCTCATCAGACAGCTCGATCTGGAACAGCTCGCCGAAGGTGTGGCGGTTGGACACCCGGTAGAAACAGAACGAGCTCATCAGCATGTGCAGGTCAATGACCTCGATGCCGGGACGGAACAACCCCTCTTTCACGCCACGCGCCAGGGTGTTGCCCAGTATCTGCACCACCATGCTGCTCATCTCACGAATCACCGGAGACTGTTTGACGTATTCGCCATAGTGGATGTTTTCGTTGCTGACGATGCGCACGAAATCGACGTTGAGGTCGTGATGGTCGAAGGTGAACTCCACCAGACGACGGATCGCCTGGATCGGTGGCAGGGCATCCAGGTCGAGCCCGTGCTCGGTCTTGCGAATGTCGCCGTAGAGCTTGACCAGGCATTCGACGTACAGCTGTTCCTTGCTGCCGAAGTAGTAGTAGATCATGCGTTTGGAGGTGGCCATGCGCTCGGCGATGGCATCGACCCGGGCGCCCGCCAGACCCTGCTGAACGAACTCCTGAATCGCGGCCTGAAGAATATCTTCGCGGGTCTTTTCGGGATTGTTCTTGCGCGTCTTGCGCTCCCGCAACGCGGCGGGGTTGACTTGCAGATCACTCATACCGGCTCACAGGTTCTTGTTGGAATCGGCTGATTATCCGCGAGCCAGGCAGCCCAGGGAAGCGCGTAATAGACCACCGAGGGTGGAAATGGCGACAGGCGATGGCGCACTGCCAGCCAGCGCAGCAGCGTTGAAGGCCCACGCCTTGAACACGAGCGCCGCCGTGCGCTCAGTTCAGGCCAACGGCCAGCGCCCGGACGCGTATGCCGAGCGGATGCTCCCAGCCGTCAATGGGCTTGCGGTGCTCACCTCACGGCAATGGCCCTGACGCGAACGCCAGCCTACCTACAGCACCGGCTTGCGGGCCACGCCGCTGCGCGCCTTGGCCATGGCTGCCAGGCGCACCGCCACGTTGGCCGCACCGTAGCCGACATAGCCGCCCTTGCGCTGCAGGATTTCGAAGAAGAATCGGTCTTCGAATGCCTCGGTGTACACATGGAACAGCTCACCGCCTTGGGTATCACGGTCGTACAGCACGTTGAAGTAGGCCAGTTCGCTCAGGAACTCGTCGTCAAAATCAAAGCGCGCGGCCAGATCGTCGTAATAGTTGAGCGGGATTTCCAGCAGCGGCACGCCGGCGTCCTTGGCCCGCGCTACTTCGCGGAAGATGTCTGCGCATTCAAAGGCGATGTGGTGCACCCCCGAACCGCGATAGCTCGACAACGCGTGGGCGATGGCCGTATTGCGGTTTTCCGAGATGTTCAGCGGCAGGCGCACTGTGCCGCAGGGGCTGCGCACGGCACGGCTTTTGACCAGGCCGTACGGATCGGGCAAGACCACTTCATCATCGGCGGTGAAGTCGCACAGGCTTTTGTAGAACAGCACCCAGGTGTCCAGCGTTTCGGCCGGCAGCGCCAGGGCCATGTGGTCGATACGCAACAGGCCGCCACTGTCAGGATGGGCGGTATCGAGGCTGAAGTCGGTGTCGTAGATGCTCTGGCCGTTGCCAGCCTGCTCCACCAGGTAGATCAGGCTGCCGTCGGGCGCGCGCACCGCCGGCACTTCGCGTTCGTTGGGCCCGACCAGGCCGCGGTAGGGCT
>NZ_DAMCCR010000049.1:0-2237 GCF_032058845.1 Pseudomonas sp.
CACCCGGCACGCGTGCCGGCTACCTGCGAGGCTTCGCAGATGCCCTCGCGGCGCGGCGCCAGGCGCTGGTCGAGCTGCAGATGCGCAACAACGGCAAGCCGCGCGCCGAGGCCGAGGTGGACCTCGATGACGCCGTGGTGACCTTCACCTATTACGCCGACCTCGCCGACGATCTGGCCGCCCGCCAACACCGCCTGGTGGCCCTGGCTGCGCCCGGCTTCAGCGCGCACACCCGCCTGGAAGCCATCGGCGTGGTCGGGCTGATCGTGCCGTGGAACTTCCCCTTGGTGACCAGCGCCTGGAAAATCGCCCCGGCCCTGGCTGCGGGCTGCACGGTGGTGCTCAAGCCGTCGGAAGTCACGCCCCTCATCGAGCTGGCGTACGGGCAGATCGCCGAGGAACTGGGCCTGCCCGCAGGCGTGCTGAACATCGTTGGCGGCAAGGCCGAGGTCGGTGCCGCGCTGAGTGCGCACCCAGGCCTGGACAAACTCTCCTTCACCGGCAGCAATGCGGTGGGCAGCCGGGTCATGCACAGCGCCGCCGAGCAGTGCCGGCCGCTGACCCTGGAACTGGGCGGCAAGTCGGCGATCATCGTCTTCGAAGACTGCGACATCGATCAGGCCATCGAGTGGATCATCGCCGGCATTGCCTGGAATGCCGGGCAGATGTGCTCGGCCACCTCGCGCCTGCTGATCCAGGAGGGCATTGCCGACGCCTTGCTGCCGCGCCTGGCCGAGGCGCTGAGTGCACTGCGCCTCGGTGCCCCGCTGGGTGGCGATGTCGACATGGGCCCACTGACCAGCGAAGCGCAGTGGCGCAAGGTGGGCGACTATTTCGCGGTGGCCGAACAGGAGCGCCTGTGCTGCCTGACGGGTGGGCGAGCGCTCGAGCGCCAGGGATGGTTCGTTGCGCCGACGCTCTATGTCGATGTCCCCACCGACAGCCGTTTGTGGACCGAAGAGATCTTCGGCCCGGTGCTCTGTGCGCGGCGCTTCACACGTGAAGACGAAGCCGTCGCGCTGGCCAACGACAGCCGCTTCGGCCTGGTCGCCACGGTCGCCAGTGCCGACCTGCCACGTGCCGAGCGCGTGGCAGCGGCCCTGGAGGTCGGCCACGTGTGGATCAACTCGATCCAGGCGGTGTTCGTGGAAACCTCATGGGGCGGCACCAAGGGCAGCGGCATCGGCCGTGAGCTGGGGCCGTGGGGGTTGAGTGCGTATCAGTCTGTGAAGCATGTGACGCGGTGTCTGGGGTGAGGTGTCGGTCCCGCGAGCAGGTGTTCTAGGCGAATGCACCGTCTTCTTGCGAATCGACCCGATAAGCATCAGCGCTCGGAAGACCACGCTCAACCTGGGCGCCGAGCATGGATATGACGCCGCACTGACCCTCTCGACTACGCCAGCACTGGGCAAGTGTCATGCGCTCAGGCGCGCCAGGTGGACGCGCCGCTGGGCAGGCCAGCCACCCTGGGTCAGTGCTGACACTGCCCTCGCAGTACCGCCAGACACCGCTGCTGCCGCTGCTGCGCCGCATACGCCACCTGCGGCCATAGCATGACGGTCTCTCCCGGCAGGCACTGCGCCAGGCGCGCCACCGCCAGCGGGCTCAGGGCGCCCAGACGCGGATAGCCGCCGATGGTCTGGCGATCGTTGAGCAGGATGATCGGCTGGCCGTCGGGCGGCACCTGCACCGCGCCCAGGGGGATACCTTCGGAGATCAGGCCGGGGCCGCCGTACTGCAGCGGCTCGCCGGTCAGGCGCAGGCCCATGCGGTCGCTGCGCACATCCACCGTCCACGGCTGGTTGAAGGCGTCGAACAGGCTCTGACCTGTGAAGCCGCTGGCCTGGGCACCGAGGATCAGCTCCAGGTGAGCCGGGCTGCGCAGGTCCGGGATCAGTGCGGTGGGCACAGCTCCAACTGCCCCTGAACGTCCCACTGCAACGGCGGCTGACGAACACGCCTGGCCATGCCCTTCCAGGCGGTCACCCACACGCAGCGCACTGCCCTGCCCGTCCAGCCCGCCTACGCCCTCACGGCTGACCGTCGCACAGCTCCCGGCCAACGACGGCGCCTGCACCCCACCGGGTAGCGCCAGATAGGCCCGCGCGCCGAGCCGTGGGCTGGCGAAGCACAGGCGCTGGCCGGCCTTGACCGTGAACGGCTGCCAGACGGCCAGCGGCTGCCCATCGAGGGTGGCACCCAGGTCTGCGCCCGCCAGGGCCAGCCAGCCGTCACCC
>NZ_DAMCCR010000049.1:2526-30170 GCF_032058845.1 Pseudomonas sp.
CAGGCGAATGAATTCATCACGCGGCACTGGTTCGAAACGCACCCGGTCGCCCGGGCGCAGCAGGCTGAAGCCCTCCAGCGACGCGTCGAACAGGCGCGCCGGGCTGCGCCCCACCAGGTTCCAGCCGCCGGGGGACACCGCCGGATAGATCGCCGTCTGCCGCTCGGCGATGCCGACGCTGCCCGTCGCCACGGCTTGCCGGGGCGTGGCCAGGCGCGGGCTGGCCAGGCGTGGATCGACCAGGCCCATGAAGGCAAAGCCAGGCGCAAAACCCAGGGCGAATACCGAATACGCGCGGCCACTGTGCAGGGCGATCAGCGCCTCCACACCCAGGCCCCGTTGCCGCGCCAGGGGCTCGAGGTCCGGCCCCACGCTGGGGTGATACCACACGGGCAGGGACAGCTCGCGGCCGCTGCCTGCCGTGCTCGGTTGCAGGTCGGTGAGGGCTTGCTGACACAAGGCGCGGGCCTGAGCATCACCCAGCTGGGTCAGGTCATAGTGCAGCATCAGCGTGGTATAGGACGGCACCAGGTCGATCAACGCCGGGCCAAAGGCGGCGCGCAGTTGCTCGGCGGCGGCCAGCAGCCAGGGCACATTGGCCTCGTCGATGGCGTCGAACAGGCGCAGGGTCAGGCAGTCGATGGCAGCGACTTCGATGCGCAGCTTCATGCCGGCAGCCCGTCGAGGGCGTGGCGAATCTGCCGCACCGCTGCCACCGACGCCGGGTTGTCGCCGTGTACACAGAGGGTGTCGACCTGCAGGCGCAGGGCACTGCCGTCGCGGGTGATCAGGGGCTCACCCCGCGCCAGGCCCAGCGCCTGGGCCACCACCTGCGCCGGGTCATGGTGTACCGCGCCCGGCAGGCGCCGGTTGACCAGCTGGCCATCGGGTTCGTAGGCGCGGTCGGCGAAGGCTTCGAACCACAGGGTGAGGCCATGCTCGCTGGCCAGTTGGCGGCTGGCCGTGGTGTCGGCGGTGGCCATGAGCATCAGCGGCAGCTGCGGGTCGTAGGCGCGCACGGCGCTCATCACGGCGCGCAGGCGCACGGGGTCGACCATCATGTCGTTGTACAGCGCGCCATGGGGCTTGATGTACTGCACGCGGCTGCCCTCGGCACGACACATCGCCTCCAGCGCGCCGAGCTGGTACAGCACCAGGTCTTCGATTTCCTGCGCCGAGCAGGCCATGCTGCGTCGGCCGAAACCGGCAAGGTCCGGGTAGGCCGGGTGCGCGCCAATGCGCACCTCATGCCTCACCGCCAGGGCCACGGTGCGGCGCATGATGCCGGGGTCGCCCGCGTGGAAACCGCAGGCGATGTTGGCGCAGTCGATCAGCGGCATGACCTCTTCGTCCAGGCCCATGGACCAGGCACCGAAGCTTTCGCCGATATCGCAGTTGAGCATGGGACGTTTCATCGAGGCCTCCGCCAATCACAGTTGCCAGGATGGTCATGCCAGCGGCGCGCGGGCGTCCAGCGGGTAATTTCGGCAGGGGGTGATAAGTAAAGTCGATCACCTTTATGATGGCTGCCACGACTGGGAGGCCTGGCGCATGAACATCAAGTTTCTCGAAACCTTCATCTGGGTCGCGCGCCTGGGCAGCTTTCGGCTGGCGGCGCAAAAGCTGTTCAGCACCCAGGCGGCGGTGTCCAACCGCATCGCTGCGCTGGAGGATGAGCTGGGCGTGCGCCTGTTCGAGCGCGATGCCCGTGGCGCGACCGTGACGCCGCGGGGGCAGGCGCTGATCCGTTATGCCGAACAGGTGCTCGACAGCACCCAGGCGCTGCGCCAGGCGGTCGATGCCGCGCAACCGGGCCGCGTGCGCGTCGGGGTCATGGAAAGCGTGATTCATACGTGGCTGGCCCCGTTCATCCAGCGTATCGGCGTGTCGCACCCTGGCCTGGAACTGGACCTGCAGGCCGACACCGCGCGCAATCTGGCCGAACAACTGCGCCGCGGCCAGCTGGACCTGATCCTGCAGACCGATCCGCTGCCCGATGAAGGCGTGCGCAACGCCCACCTGGCGAGCTACCCCATGGCCTGGCTGGCTCGCCATACCCACCACGGATGCGCTGCCAGCCTGGCCATGCTGGCACAACAGCGGCTGATCACTTTTTCCCGTCACTCGCGACCGCACCAGGACCTACTCGGCCTGCTGCACGCCCACGGGCTGCACGCGCCGCGGCTGTGCTGCATCAATTCGGTGGCGGCGATCGAGCGACTGCTGGCCGAAGATTTCGGCATCGCCGCGCTGCCGCCGGCACTGGTCAGCGCGGCGCTGCGCGACGGCACGCTGCGCCGGCTGGACCTGCAGCCGGTACCGGCAGACCTGGAAATGTTTGCCACCTGGCGTATCGGCGCCGGTCTTGAGACGGTGCAAAGCCTGGTCGACTCTGCCCGTGCTGCCGCTGTCGCGCATGCGGCAGACTTGCCTGCAGGCTACGTGAACCTCCGCTGAGCCGAGCCCTGGCCACGACGCGCGTGGCCACCCGCCGCAGCGCTTTTCAGCGACGCCGCACTACAGCCGGATTTGCCGGTTGGGCGCTGCCTTCGTGAGCGCAGCGATTAAGGCAAAACGCACCACTGGGTAACACCTGCCACCCAATACGCCCCACAACCGCGCGTCAGCGAAGCCGTTTCACAGCAACCTGTGTGGGCAGCGCTTGAATTTTGCCGAATACCTGGAAAATGGCACGTATTTTGATAATCACTCCAGCAATGATTGTTGAACAATCCTTCGTCCCTGGAGCCCTACCATGTCCCGACGCGCACGTTTCACCCTCCCCTTGCTCGCCTTGCCTCTGCTCATCAGCGCCGGCGCCCAGGCAGACGACGCTACCCTGCAACCCCAGCGCCTGAGCATCGGCTCGGACCTGACCTACCCGCCTTACACCTTCCTGGAAAACGGCAAGCCCGCCGGCTTTGACCCAGCGTTCATGACCCTGCTGGGCAGCCACCTCAAGCTCGAACCGCAGTTCCTCGACACCCGCTTCGCCAACCTGGTCATGGGCGTCAATGCCCGGCGTTTCGATGTCATCGCCTCGGCGCTGTACGTGACACCGGAGCGCGCCAATCAGGTCGCCTTCCTGCCGTACCTGAAAAGCGGCGCCTCGCTGATGGTGCGTGCGGACGACAGCTTCCGCCCGCAGCGCCCCGAAGACCTGTGCGGCAAGCGCATCGCCTCGATCAAGGGCGGTTCGTGGATTCCGAAACTGGCTAGCCTGTCGAAAGACTACTGCCAGGCAAACGGCAAGGGGTCGATTGATTCGCGTGAGTACCCCACCTCGCCCGAGGCCGCCCAGGCCCTGCTGGCCAAGGCGGTGGACGTGCAGTTCGAAGACGCCGCCGTGGCGCGCATCACCAGCGACAAGCTCAAGGGCCGGGTCGCTATCAGCTCCGATACCTTGATCTACCCGGTCGTGATCGGACTGGCGGTGCGCAAGGGCAATGACGTGTTGCTGAGCGAACTGCGCCAGGGCTTCGAGGCCATGAAGGCCAGCGGCGAATACCAGACCCTGCTGGCCCAATACAACCTGGCTGAACCGAACGCCGCCGAAATCGCCCAGGCCCTGGGCCAGACCCCGACCGCAGCGCAGTAACCCGGAGTACATTGCATGCAATTCGATTGGCATTACGCCTTCAGCCTGTTGTTCAACAGCGACTTCTGGCACGCCGTGGGCACGGTGGTCGAACTGAGCCTGGCCACCTGGGTGCTGGGTATCGTGCTGGGCTTTCTGCTGGCCCTGGCGCGGCAGTCGCCCAAGCGTCTGCTCAACCGCAGCGCTGCGCTGTACATCTGGTTTTTCCGCAGCCTGCCGCTGCTGGTGCTGCTGATTTTCGTCTACAACCTGCCGCAGGTGTTCCCAGGCACCAGTGTGGTGTTGTCCAACCCGTTTGCCGCCGGCCTGATCGCGCTGGTGCTGAGCGAGGCCGCGTACATCGCCGAGATTCATCGTGGCGGCCTGCTGGCCGTGGCCAAGGGGCAGCTGGAAGCCGGCAAGGCATTGGGCATCGGCTACGGCGGTGTGCAGCGCCTGATCGTGATCCCCCAGGCGCTGCGGGTGGCCTTGCCGACCCTGGCCAACGAGTACATCACCATCGTCAAGCTGACCTCGCTGGTGTCGGTGATCTCGCTCTCGGAAATCCTTCTGGTGGGCCAACAGCTCTACACGCAGAATTTCCTGGTGATGGAAACCATGCTCGCGGTGGCGTTCTACTACGTGCTGATCGTCACCGTGTTCAGCTTCCTGCTGCAGCGCCTGGAGCGGCACCTGGACGTCAGTCAGCGCAAGCCCAAGGGGGTTGCCGACAGTCGCGCCGAGATCGCCGATGTCGAGCCGGTGCAACCGGCGCAGGCCGGCGCGAAGGCGCTGCGCGTACAAGGCGCAGGCAAGCACTACGGCCAGTTGGAGGTGCTCAAGGACATCGACCTGGAGGTGAGCTTTGGCGAAGTGGTGTCGATCATCGGCCCATCGGGATCGGGCAAGACCACCTTGATTCGCACCCTCAATGGCCTTGAAGGGCTGGACCGCGGCAGCGTCGAGCTGTGCGGCCAACCCTTCCTGCGCGGCACCCTGGAAACCGGAGCGGCGCTCGGCAACCGTGTGCACCTGGACGGCATCGTTCAGGTCGGCATGGTGTTCCAGAACTTCAACCTGTTTCCGCACAAGACCGTGCTCGACAACGTCCTGCTCGCGCCTCGCCATCACGGCCACGCCAGCGATGCCCAGTTGCGCGCACTCGGCCTGGCGCTGCTGAGCAAGGTCGGCCTTCGCGAGCATGCCGGGAAATACCCGCACCAGCTCTCTGGCGGCCAGCAGCAGCGTGTGGCCATTGCCCGGGCCCTGGCAATGCGTCCCAAGGTGATGCTGTTCGACGAACCGACCTCAGCGCTGGACCCGGAGCTGGTCGGCGATGTGCTGAAGGTCATCGAAGACCTCGCCCGCGAGGGCATGACCATGATCATCGTCACCCACGAAATGAAGTTCGCCTTTCAGGTCTCCGACCGCGTGGTGTTCATGGAAAGCGGAAAAATCGTTCAGGCCGGCTCGCCCCGAGACCTGCTCGACAACCGCAGTGAACGCATGGGGCGCTTTCTCAAGGATGCGCAACTGGCATGAAGACGCCCATCACGACGCTCTCCGGCGGCGGTTTGTCGCTGGCCGATCAAGTGGCCTGCGAGCTGCGCGAAGACATCATCGGTGGCCGATTGGTGTCGGGCATGGCGCTGGTCGAGGCGGATCTGGTGAGCCGTTACAACGCCTCGCGCAACACCGTGCGTGAAGCCCTGCACCAACTGGGCCGCGAGGGCCTGGCCACCTACGTGCGCAACAAGGGCGTGATGGTGCGACGCCTGGGTGCAGCCGAGGTGCGCGACCTGTTTCTGGTCCGCCGCACCCTGGAGATCCAGGCGATTCTTGGCAGCCAACCGCTGCGCGAGTACCAGTCTGACCGCATGCTCGATGCCATCGAAGCCGCCGAACTGGCCCGCGACCGCGAAGACTGGCAGGTCTTCGGCACCCACAGCCTGCGCTTTCACCAGCACATCGTCGGCCTCCTGCGCAGCCCGCTGCTTGATGCCTTCTTCACCAATATCGCGGCGCAGATGCGGCTGGTGTTCGCGGTCGCGCCCGATGAAGAAAACTTCCAGCGACCCTGGCTTGAACGCGACCACGAAATCCATGACCTGCTCGCCGCCGGCCAGCGCCAGGCCGCCGCCGAGGCCATGAACCGCTATCTCGACGACTCCGAGCATGCCCTGCTCGACCTGTTGAGCCACCCTGCCCGCGCTTAGCCAACACTGGCCCGCGCCGGCTCAAGGAGAACCCGATGAAACCCACCCCCCGTACCCCAGCCCCGGCAGACGCCGCGCAGCGCAAGGCCATCCAGCCCGTGCTGTGCTATCCGGTCGACACCCTGCCGCGTCCTGACATCAACCGCTACCGCGCCGTGCGCGATGGCCTCACCCTGGTCGAGACCGTCGTGGTACCGGCCCGCGACGCGGCCACCTTCAGCGTGCCAGCAGGCGGCTTCTTTCGCATCGTGTCCACCGAGGGCCCGCAGGTCGGCGACCTGAACCTGTTCAATCAGCACGACCTCAGCGAGCGCTTCTACAGCGGCAAGACCCGCGCGCTCAACGGCACCCACCTGGGCGTCGGCGACCAGCTGTATTCCAGCTTCCCGAGCCTGCGGCCGATGGCCACCATCACCCACGACACCCTGGACTGGTACGGCTTCGATGAATTCGGCGGTTCGGTGCATGACGTGATCGGCACCCGCTGCGACCCCTACACCCACAACCTGCTGAGCAACGGCGGCCAGTACCACCACTGCTGCCACTCCAACCTGACGCGCGCGCTGGCGACCAGCACCGGGCTCACCGCGCACCAGGCCGAGCCGCACGTGCATGACGTGCTCAACGTGTTCATGTGCACCGGGTTCACCCGCGATACCGGGCAGTACTTCATGAAGGCCAGCCCGGTGCGGCCGGGGGACTATCTGGAGTTCTTCGCCGAGATCGATCTGCTGGGGTGCCTGTCGGCGTGTCCGGGTGGGGATTGTTCATCGGAACATTCGTCTGACAGCGCGAAGTGCTATCCGCTGCTGGTGGAGATCTATGCGGCGGCGCAGCGGCCCGAAGGCTGGGAGGCGCCGCAGGTGAGTGGGTACGATCAGACGCACGGCGCCCAGGGGTAGCGGTCACAGCGATTGGCCGCGCTCCTGCCGCCTTGGCTCGGCGCAGCAGTATTGCCGCGCGGGGCGGGTTCGGTGCTCTGGCATTAGGGGTACACCGAACCGGCGCCGGTGGCACTGGACACATCAAGGACAGGCACCCTGCCCTTGGCGGCAGGCCGAGCCTGCGCTCTGTTCAAAGGCGCTTGAGCGACTCCGCCAGGTCACTGAAGCGATACGACTCAGTCGGCAGACCGTCCACCTTCAGGGCTGCACGGTGCTGACTGGCCTGCTCGCGCATGGCGTCGGTGATGCCAGCGTTGAGCGTCTGCTGCCGCGGCATGAAATCGGCATCCAGCTCTTTGACCGGTACGGCAGTCTTGTTCAGCTGGGCAATGCTCTGCTCGGACAACGCATTGGGCGTGATCACCTTCAGCACATCTCGCTCGCTGCGCCGGCTGTTGCTTCTGATGGTGAAATCCGGCTCGGCGACCCGACCGCTCGAGCTGTACATGACGGCGGTGACCAGGCGGTCCAGCGCGCAGTCCTCTTCCTTGCGCCGATGCACGATCTCACGCACCGGCCGCTCCGGGATGGCCAAACGGGTGATGGCGAAATCGTTCAGCGCCCCGAGCACTTCCCGAGGGTCGTCGGGCACCTGGATCTCACGCCGCGCCGGCCAGAAATCGAAGTTGCCATGGCCACCCCACCAGCCGCCGACGTGAATGGCGAAGATTTCCGGATACACCTTGCGCTCGGTCCGGCGCACGGGCTTGGAATCGTAGAAGCACATGCAGGCGAGCTGGATCAGGTGCGTCGCGCCAAGCGCCGCCAGTGGCTCGTAGATCACGATGCCGAGCCGGTCATGGGGTTGCCAGTCGGAAAATACATGGCTGCTGGCGACTGGAATGCCGCCCGCCTCCACTTCGTAGAACGCCGTATTCAATGCGTCGATGACATGCATATCGGTTCCTCGTTGGCGACTGGCTTCAAGCCGGGATCACACACTGTACTTCACTGCCCTCGACCCGCACCGCGTAGGTCTTCAGTGCACACTCTGCCGGCCCTTCGAGGACCGCGCCGGTTTCGATGTCGAAACGTGCGCCATGCAGTGGGCATTCGATCTCGGTGCCTTCGAGCCAACCATCCGACAGCAATGCATAGGCATGCGGACAGACATTTTCCGTGGCGAAGTAGCGGCCATCGACCTGATAGACGGCAATCATCCTGCCCTCCACTTCACAGGCCACTGCCGTATCCGGCAACACGTGCTGCGCATCGCAGACTTTGGTCCAGGTGGTGTCCATGGTCATTTCTCCAGTGGGCGCCTCAGGCGCCGGTGTGTGTCGGCGCCGAGGCCAGGGTCGAGGTATACAGGTCGGCCAGCGGCTCGTTGCGGCGGATGGCCCGGCGAACGGCCGAGAGGTCACGATTGCGGTTGGCAGCGATGGCGCAGACCAGCCGTTGCTCGGCGTTCCAGCCCAGCGCCAGCCACTGATCGCTGTGCGGATCGCCCAGGTAGGTGTAGCGGTGGGTCAGCCCCGGGAGACCCAGGCATTGCAGGGTGCTGCTGTACTGGTCGGACCACAGCCAGGGCATCTGCTCGTACACGGCGCTTTCGTCGCCTGCCGCCGCGCGGCCGGCGACACCGCCCTGCTCGCCCGCCACTGTCCATGACTCGGAGCGCGTGTGCGTGGCCAGGCGCGTCAGCGGATACCGCGTTACCTCGCCGGCAGCGAAAATCGTCGGATCCTGGGTAGCGCAGTGGCGGTCGACGACGATGCCATCGTCCACCGCCAGGCCGCAGGCGCTGGCCAGTTCGACGTTTGGCTGAACGCCGATGCCCACCACCACCACGTCAGCAGTGAGCGTGCCGGCGCCGGTGCAGACCAGGGTCTGCCCGGCGGGCCCGGGCTCGATCGCGATCAGGCTGACACCCACCTGAACGTCTACACCTTGCTGGGTGTGCAACCCCTGGGCCCACTCACCTAGTGCGGGGCAGCCACTGCGCGCGAGCAGCCGGGGTTGCGCTTCGATGACGGTCACCTGGCAGCCACGCTGCCGGGCGGTGGCTGCGACCTCCAGGCCGATGAAGCCTCCACCGATGACCACCACGTGCGCGCCCTCGACCAGGCGGCGGCGCAGCGCCAGGGCATCCTCGAACGTTCGCAGGTAGTGAACCGGTGCCTGCGCCACCGTTTCAGGCAACCGCCTGACCCGTGAGCCCGTGGCAATCAACAGCTTGTCGTAGCCCAGGGTGCGGCCATCATCCAGGTGGACACGCGCCTGCTGCCGATCAATCTCGTTGACCGTGACGCCGCTGAGCCAGGCGACCTGCCCGTGCTCATGAAGCGCCGGGTCGGCCAGCAAGAGAGGCTGTGTGCTGTCACCGCTGAGCAGGCCCTTGGACAGCTGCGGTCGGTCGTATGGCAACTGCCGCTCAGCGCTGACCAGAGAAATCCGCCCCCGCGGCTGAGCGTTCAGAAAGCCCTTGGCGGCGTGATGAGCGGCGGGCCCGCCGCCAACGATGACCAGATGTTCCATCTCACTCTCCCAACGGATGCAGTTGCAAGGAATCTAGCGAGCGCCGTGCTGTACTACAATGCACACATTTTCACGATCACAAGTAGTACAGATCAGGAAGGTCCCATGCCTCGATTCCGCCAGGTCGCCGAGCTGCTGCGAAAACGCATTGACGCGGGTCTGATCGCGCCGGGCGACAAACTGCCCTCGCTGCGTCGGCTCGCCGGCGAAACCGGCTGCAGCGTGGTAACCGTGTACCGAGCCTACGAGCTACTGGAATCGCAGGGCCTGTGCCAGGCCCGCGACCGCTCCGGCTTCTATGCCTCGACCCCGACCACCGTGCGCTTTCAGCCACTCGCCCGGGACATGCCGGTAATGCCGGCTGATGATGTACGGGCGCTGGATGAATCGCTGGCAGGCTTGCCTGTGCAGGCGAACGCCGCGGCGGCCATGCTGCCGACACCCGGCTTGATCGGTCTGGAGGGTATGAACCGGCTGCTGCGTCGCGCGCTGCTGCACAGCGGAGCATGCGGTGAATTGCCTGATGACGGTCCTGGGCAGCTGATCAGCGCGCTCGTACAGCGCGCCGGACGTCGCGAGCAGTTCATCCGGCCGGACCAGGTACTCATCACCCGCTCGGCCATCGAAAGCTTCAACCTGTGCCTGGACAGCCTCGGACAGCGCGGCGGCCCCGTGCTGGTGGAAAGCCCCTCGTACTACCCCGTGCTCGAAAGCCTGCGCCACCGCGGCATCAAGGCCCTGGAGATCTATTCGCACCCCAGGCTGGGGATCGACCCGGAGCAGTTCGCGCACATTCTCAAGAGCACCGGGGTCCGGTTATGCGTGCTGATGGGCTGCAACCGCATACCCACGGGCGTGACCTACAGCCGAACAACGCTGGCGCGGCTGGTGGAGGCTGCGCGGCAACATGACGCGATCATTCTGGAAAACGACCTGACGGCGCCGCTGGGCCATGGCGAACTGCGTAGTCCGTCGTTGAAGGAGTTCGATAGCGACGACCACGTTGTGCCATTCGCGGGTACCGCTACCTGGCTGTCGGGCGCCTATGAAATCGGCTGGATCATGGCAGGCAAGCACATGCCCCAGTTGAGCGCAACGCATCACCTGAGCGGCGCTCACCCACCGCCCTCTGCCGTGCAGGCGGCGCTCGCGCAGTATCTCAATGGCCGTCAGAGCGAGCGGGACCTGCGCCGCGCCGGTGAAACCTTGAAGCAGCGCATGCACCAGGGCATCGAGCTGCTCAAGGCCGCCAGCGCAGGCAGGGTGGCCATTTCGCAGCCCGATGGTGGGTACCTGTGCTGGGTCAGAGGACCACGCGACTTCGACGCAATGCAACTTGCCATGGCTGCGGGCCCAACGCTGTTCGACTTCATTCCCGGCCCGTTCTTCTCCCCGGCGGGCGCGTTCTCGAACTTCATGGCGCTGAACTTCTCGGCGCCCTGGACCCCTGAACGGATCGAGAAGCTGCGTCGGCTCTGTGCTCGAGTATTCCCCACGATGCGCTGTTAGGCAGGGCCCGAGCTGATCTGTGCTTCAACGCCATCGCCCAATTCCGGAACGCTCATCTCGCCTGCAGATGCATGGGGTGATCCGAGCGCTTTCGGCCTTGAACCGCACCGCGAGCAGCCCGACTGCCGAGCCGTGACGCCGGGCGAACGACGGGTGAAAAAAAGGCCGGACAAGGGTGACACAGCCCCCGGCCCGGCCCATTCCTCTGTCTCAGCCGTTGACCACCGGCTTCATCACCAACACCCCCAACGGCGGCAGATTCAACGACAGCGACAGCGGCTGCCCGTGGCTTGGCAGGTGCTCGACCGTCACCGCACCGCCATTGCCGAAGTTGCTACCGGCGTAGCGCTCGGCATCGCTGTTGAGCATTTCCTGCCACTGCTCGCCGAACGGTACACCGACCCGGTACCCCTCACGCGGCACGGGGGTGAAGTTGGCCACCACCAGTACCGGCTCGCCGTCCTTGCTCCAGCGCAGCCAGGCATACACGCTGTTCTGTGCGTCGTCACCGATCAGCCACTGGAAGCCCGCTGGTTTGCAGTCCTGGTCGTGCAGGGCGGGCACGTCGCGATACAGGCGGTTGAGGTCGCTGACCAGATCCTGCACGCCGCGGTGGTTGGCGTATTCGAGCAGGTACCAGTCTAGCTGATGGTCATGGTTCCACTCGCGCCACTGGCCGAACTCGCAGCCCATGAACAGCAGCTTCTTGCCCGGGTGCAGCCACATGAAGGTCAGGTAGGCGCGCAGGTTGGCGAACTGCTGCCACTGGTCACCGGGCATCTTGTTGATCATCGAGCCTTTGCCGTGCACCACTTCATCGTGGGAAATCGGCAGTACGAAGCGCTCGGAATAGGCGTACACCAAGCCAAAGCTCAGCTCGTTGTGGTGATGCGCACGGTGCACCGGATCGTTCTGGATGTAATGCAGCGTGTCGTGCATCCAGCCCATGTTCCACTTGTAGTTGAAGCCCAGGCCACCTTGCTGGGTCGACTGGCTGACACCCGGCCACGACGTGGATTCTTCGGCGATGATCAGCGCGCCCGGCGCTTCCAACGCCGCGACATCGTTGAGCTGGCGCAGGAACTCGATGGCTTCGAGGTTCTCGCGGCCGCCGTACTGGTTCGGCACCCACTCGCCGGCCTTGCGCGAATAGTCGCGGTAGAGCATCGAGGCCACCGCATCGACACGCAAACCGTCGATGTGGAAGTGCTTGAGCCAGTGCAGCGCCGAGGCCAGCATGAAACCGCGCACCTCGTTGCGGCCGAGGTTGTAGATCAGCGTGTTCCAGTCCTGGTGGAAGCCTTCGTGGGGGTTGGCGTACTCGTACAGCGCAGTGCCGTCGAACTGCGCCAGGCCATGTTCGTCGGTCGGGAAATGCGCCGGCACCCAGTCGAGAATCACGCCGATGCTGGCCTGGTGGCAGGCGTCGATGAACGCGGCAAAGTCTTCGGCGGTGCCGTAGCGCGAGGTCGGCGCGAACATCGACAGCGGCTGGTAGCCCCACGAGCCGCCGAACGGGTGCTCCATGATCGGCAGCAGCTCGATGTGGGTAAAGCCCAGCTGCTGCACGTAGGGCACCAGGCGCTCGGCCAGCTCACGCCAGTTGTAGAACCGCGCCACCTCGCCGACGTCGTCCACCTCGCAGCGCCAGGAGCCGGCATGCAATTCGTAGATCGACAGCGGCGCGCTGATGGCATGGCGCTGGTCGCGCTCGCTCATCCATTGGCTGTCACCCCACGCATGACCCAGCGGCCCTGCGACTTTCGAGGAGGTGCTGGGCGGCAGTTCGGTGGCGCGCGCCAGCGGGTCGGCCTTGAGCGGCAGGACGCCGTTCTTGCCGAGCACCTCGAACTTGTAGTTCTCACCCGGGCCCAGGCGCGGAATGAACAGCTCCCAGACCCCCGCGCCATGGCGCAGGCGCATCGGGTGGCGGCGGCCATCCCAGTTGTTGAAGTCACCGACCACCGACACCCGCCGGGCATTGGGCGCCCAGACCGAGAAGCACACGCCATCGACCCCATCGGCCTGCGTCGGCTGCGCACCGAAGCGCCCGGCCAGGTCACGGTGGGTGCCTTCATTGAACAGGTGCATGTCGATGTCGCCGAGCTGGGCGCCAAAGCTGTACGGATCTTCGGTGATCTGCTCGCCGCCGGCCCAGCCGATCTGCAGGCGATACGGCTGCTCATGGTCCAGGTAGGCGTAGAACAGGCCAGGCAAACTGCCCTGCTGCATCTCGGCCAGCACACGATCATCTTCGCGGCTCAGCACACGGGCATGCAGGGCATTGGGCAGGAACGCCCGGACCACCACCGCACCGGCTGCATCCCGATGCGCGCCAAGCACGGCAAAGGGATCGGCGTGTTCGGCACGGGCCAAGGCATTCAGGTCTTGCTGCCGCAAACCGCCGTTTTCACACGTTGTCGCATTCATTCAGGACTCTCCCCAGGTGCTGATCAGTCCATGCAGGCCGTGCAACGGCACGGCAATCCAGGCGGGACGATTTTCGGCTTCGTATGTGATTTCGTAGGCGGCTTTTTCCAGGCAGAACAGCTCCAGCGCCGCACGTTCGCCGTCGGCCTGCTCCCAGGCATGGGGCATGGCGGCAGTGGCGAGGCCGTAGGCTTCGACGAACGCGTGTCGTGACTGGTGCAGGTACTGCCGGGCCGCCCGTTGCCGCGCTTGTCGCTCGGGCTCGGAAAGGTCCGTGGCAGAGGCGCTGCGCAATATCATCGCGGCAGCATAGTCGAAAGAACGCAACACGCCGCTGACATCTTTGAACGGGCTGTGTTTGGCTCGACGTTCCTCCAGCGGCCGCGAGGGTTCACCCTCGAAGTCGATCAGGTAGGCATCGCCCTGCACCACCAGCACCTGGCCCAGGTGCAGGTCGCCATGCACACGGACCAGCAGGCCGCCTTGCGCCATCTCGGCCAGGCGCGCCACATGCTGGGCCAGGCCCTCACGCTGCTGTTGCAGGTCATCGACCAGCGCCTGGCTGTCGGCATCCAGCGCGTCGCGATGCTGGGCCAGCAGGTCCAGCGCGTGTTCGAGTTCGGTGCCAATCTGCTGCGTCCAGCGCTGGCTGTCCTCCACGCTGCTGACACGCGGGGCGAACGCTGGGTCATCGCTTGGAGCGGCCAGGTGCACGTGCATTTCGCCCAGTCGCTGGCCGAACAAGGCTGCGAAGTCGGCCAGTTCGCTCTGCGCGCTGGTGTGGGCAGGCTCGCCGTCGTGCTCGGCCTCGAGCTCATCGCGGATCGCCCGCTCCAGGGTGTTCTGGGTCCAGGCCCAGGCATCGCCCTGATTGCTCAGGTAGCCCTGGGCGATCATCAACAGGTGCGGTTGCTGCTGCTCATCCACGCGGCTGACCCACGCCCGCAGCGGCGAGATATTGGCAAACCCGGCCTTGGTCAGGTACGCGCTCATTTCCAGCTCGGGGTGGATACCGCCATTGACCCGGCGAATGAGCTTGAGCACCAGGCTCTCGCCCACCACCACCGAACTGTTGGACTGCTCGGCACTGAGATAGCGCACCGACGTGTCATCGCTGATCGTGAAGCCCGACAACAGATCCGTACGCTGGAACTGCAACTCGCCGGCCTCCAGCGCCAGGCGCGTGTCGTCCTGGCAGGCGCGCAGTACCTGACGAATGAACGGTTCCAGCACGAAGCCATCGGTGATCAGCCCCACCTCGCGCCCGCGCCGCACGCGTGACAGCGCCAGTTGCTGAGGCAGCGCGGTACTGATGTGCTCTTCGGCCAGCAGGCCGAACGGCAACTGGTAGCGGCTGGCGACGCCGTTGCTGATGACTTCGATTTCGGTGAGCAGCACCGGGGTCTGCGGGGTGCCGAAGCGTACGCCGTAGCACAGGTTGATGGCATCGAGCGGACCTTCCTTGCCGGCGAACCAGCGACGCTTGGGCAAGTACTGCGGCAGGATCGTGCCTTCCAGGGTGTCGCGGGCCGGCGCCTGCAACAGCTCTTCCATGCGTTCGCGCAACACCAGGGTGGTCAGCTCGGGCAGAGCCTCGGCCGGCTCCTGGTGCCAGCTTGGCATGCGTTCGCGGCTGGCCAGCTGGAACCAGTAGAAGCCGTAAGGTGCCAGGGTCAGCAGGAACGGCAGTTGGCCGATGGGCGGGAAGGCGCTGCCGCCGAGCATTTCCACCGGCACCTTGTCGGCGTACTGCGACAGGTCCAGCTCGGCCGCCTGTGCGGTGCGCGAGACGTTGGCCACGCAGAGGATGATCTCGTGGTTGCCGGCCTCGTCGGTGAATTCACGCAGATAGGCGAGCACCCGGCGATTGCTGTTGGTCAGGGTTTTCATCGTGCCCCGGCCGAAGGCTTTCTGCTGGTTGCGCACCGCCAGCAGGCGGCGGTTCCAGTTCAGCAGCGAATGCGGGTCGTGAGCCTGGGCTTCGACGTTGACGGTCTGGAAGCCATACAGCGGGTCCATGACCGGGGGCAGCACCAGGCGCTGCGGGTCGGCCTTGGAAAAACCGCCGTTGCGATCCGGCGACCACTGCATCGGCGTGCGCACACCGTCGCGGTCGCCCAGGTAGATGTTGTCGCCCATGCCCAGCTCGTCACCGTAGTACAGCGTGGGCGTGCCGGGCATCGACAGCAGCAGGCTGGTGAGCAGTTCGATGCGCCGGCGATCGCGTTGCAGCAGCGGCGCCAGACGCCGGCGGATGCCGAGGTTGATGCGCGCGCGGCGGTCCTCGGCGTAGTGGTTCCAGAGGTAGTCGCGCTCGCGGTCGGTAACCATCTCCAAGGTCAGCTCATCGTGGTTGCGCAGGAAGATCGCCCATTGGCACTTGGCCGGGATCTCCGGGGTCTGGCGCAGGATGTCGGTGATCGGGAAACGGTCTTCCATGGCCAGGGCCATGTACATGCGTGGCATCAGCGGGAAGTGGAAGGCCATGTGGCATTCGTCGCCCTCGCCTTCGCCGAAATACGGGCGGGTGTCTTCGGGCCACTGATTGGCTTCGGCCAGGAGCATGCGGTCGGGGTAATTGGCGTCGATCTCGGCGCGGATCGCCTTGAGCACCGCATGGGTTTCCGGCAGGTTCTCGTTGTTGGTGCCGTCGCGCTCGATCAGGTACGGGATGGCATCCAGGCGCAGGCCGTCGACGCCCAGGTCGAGCCAGAAGCGCATCACCGCCAGCACCGCTTTCATGACCTGCGGGTTGTCGAAGTTGAGGTCGGGCTGGTGGGAGTAGAAACGGTGCCAGAAGTACTGGCCCGCAACCGGGTCCCAGGTCCAGTTGGAGTGTTCCGTGTCGAGGAAGATGATCCGTGTGCCGTCGTATTTCTGGTCGGTGTCGGACCACACGTAGAAGTCTCGCGCCTTGCTGCCGGCCTTGGCATGGCGTGCGCGCTGGAACCAGGGATGCTGATCGGAGGTATGGTTGATGACCAGCTCGGTGATTACCCGCAGCCCGCGCTTGTGCGCTTCGCTGATGAAACGCTTGGCGTCGGCCAGGGTGCCGTAGTCAGGGTGTACCGCGTTGTATTCGGCGATGTCGTAGCCGTCATCGCGCCGTGGCGAGGGATAGAACGGCAGCAGCCAGAGCGTGTTGACGCCCAGCTCCTGGATGTAATCGAGCTTGCTGATCAGGCCGGCGAAATCACCGATGCCGTCACCGTTGGCATCGAAGAACGACTTGATGTGGAGCTGGTAGATGACCGCGTCCTTGTACCACAGCGGGTCATCGATGAAGGCTGCCGGGCGAGAACGCTTGGCCATGTGCAACTCCTTTCAAGTACGTGGCTGGGGCCTTTGTGGCGACTGCTGGTCGTTCAGGCAGATCGCGCTGGCCGTTTCCGTAATGAGTTCGCCGTACGCTGCGCCGGTGGGTCGAGGCTGCATCGCGCGTGGGTGATGCTATGAAACAGTGCCGGTACCTTCATCGAAACAGTGCCGGTACCTTCATCGGCGGCGAAGCTGGTTTGAATCAGGCGACAGCTGGCTTTTGATAGAGCCAGGTGACGGCCAATGGGGCTGCTTTGCAGCCCATCGCGGCTGAAGCCGTTCCTAAGGGAGAGCTTGGCAGCGAAGCGGCAGACCCGTCGCCGGCAGACCGGCCCCGGCGCAAGGGGTTTGCAGGCGTCACTCCCCTGCACTGATCCGCCAGATCCCGAACGGCTGGTAATTGGGGTCGATGCGCATCCACTGGGTCTTGCCATACCAGGTCCAGCGGTGCCCGTTCATGAGGTCTTCGCCTTGAGTCTCGGCGTTGTCATCCAGGCCCAGCTCCCACAATGGCAGCTCGAAATTGGCTTCCTGCACGTTGTGCGGATCCAGGCTGATGGCCACGAGGATGTAGTTGTCGCGTTCCGTGGTGCGCTTGGCGAAATACAGGATGTTGTCGTTCCAGCAGTGCAGGAAGGTCACGCCCAGGTGGGTCTGCAGTGCGCGGTTCTGTCGGCGGATGCGGTTGAGCTGGGCGATCTCGGCGATGATGTTGCCGGGCGCGGTGAAGTCGCGCGGGCGGATCTCGTATTTCTCTGAGTCGAGGTACTCCTCCTTGCCCGGCAAGCCTGCACCTTCACACAGTTCAAAGCCCGAATACATGCCCCACAGCCCCGAGCCCATGGTCGCCAGCGCCGCGCGAATGAGGAACCCGGCACGTCCCGACTGCTGCAGGAAGAACGGGTTGATGTCGGGCGTGTTGACGAAGAAGTTCGGCCGGTAGCAGTCGCGCCACGGTGGCTGATTCAACTGCTCGAAGTACTCGCGCAGTTCTTCCTTGCTGTTGCGCCAGGTGAAATAGGTGTAGCTCTGCGCGTAACCGACCTTGCCCAGGCGCGCCATCATCGCGGGCTTGGTAAAGGCCTCGGCGAGGAACAGTACATCCGGGTGTTGGTTGCGCACGTTGGCGATCAGCCACTGCCAGAAGGGCAAGGGCTTGGTGTGCGGATTGTCGACGCGGAAGGTTTTCACGCCTTCCTCGACCCAGCCGATGATCACATCGCGCAGGGCGATCCACAGCGACGGCACAGCGTCCGCGGCATAGAAATCGACGTTGACGATGTCCTGGTACTTCTTCGGCGGGTTCTCGGCGTAACGGATGGTGCCGTCGGGGCGCCAGCTGAACCAGCCGGGATGCTCCTGCAACCAGGGGTGGTCCTGCGAGCACTGAATGGCGAAGTCGAGGGCGATTTCCAGGCCATGTTCCGCGGCAGCGGCCACCAGGCGGCGGAAGTCTTCACGGTCGCCCAATTGCGGGTGAATGGCATCGTGTCCGCCGTCGGCGCTGCCGATGGCATAGGGGCTGCCCGGATCATCCTGGCCGGCCTGCAGCGAGTTGTTCGGCCCCTTGCGGTGGCTGCGGCCAATGGGATGGATCGGCGGGAAATACAGCACGTCGAAACCCATGTCACGGATCATCGGCAGACGTGCGTGCACATCGTTGAAGGTGCCGTGGCGGGCCTTGTCCTCGGTGATCGAGCGCGGGAACAGTTCGTACCAGCTGGCGAACAGCGCGGCCTCGCGGTCAACGTCCAACGGCAGCTCGGCGCTGCGAGTCAGGTAGCTGCGGTGCTCGGCTTCGGCCATCAGCAGCGTGGTTTCAGGCTGCAGGTACAGTGCGACCTGCTCGCCACTGGACAGCCCGTTCAGATGCTCACGCACCTGGTGCAGCCGTGTTTGCAGCTCGGACTGACAACGGTCTGCAGCCTGGCCGAGCATGGCCTGGCCTTCCTGCAACTCCAGGCCGACGTCGACACCGGCCTGGTATTTCTTTTCCAGGTCATAGCAGAAGGTGGCGAACGGATCGATCCAGGCCTCCAGGCGGAAGCTGTGCACACCCGGCGCCTGCGGAGTGAACTCGCCACTCCACAGGTCATTGCCCAGGCTGATCAGGCTGGTGCTCTGCCAGTGTTCATCACTGGCGGCGCGCCAGTGCAGCAGCACGGCCAGCTTGTCGTGGCCATCGCTGTAGACCTTGGCACTCACCGGCACCGTTTGCCCGACGGTGGCCTTGGCGGCGAACGCACCGCCGTCGAGGGTCGGCTGGATGTCTTCGATCACGATCCGCGGCGCCATCAACGCTTGGGCCAGGCTGATCGCCTGCTGCGGGTGATCATTCGCCATGGGCACGCTTTCAAAAGGCTCATTACCTGACATCGGACCTTGCTCCCTGAGACTGAGGCGGTGAAAGTTGAGAGCCACCGGCGCGCAGCAGGGTTCAAAAAAACATTGAGCCTTGGCGGGGTGCTGTCGGTCACAACCAGGGCGACTCGATCAGACTCGATCAATCGACCCAACGAGGTGACGTGATGACCCTGCCACAGCCTGGAAAGACGCCCGATCCCAATATCGACGACCCGACACTGCCGCCGCCCGAGCCGATTCCAGAGGGTGAGCCCGAAGGCGTACCGGTGCAACCTACAGTGCTCCCTACGGTCGGTGATCCGCCCAGTGAAGAGCCGCCTGTGAAGGCTTAGCACTGGCACTTTGCAATCATCGAAGCCGTTCATCAGTGAGTGGCCAGAGAGAGTCATCTGATACGGCCGCTCGTGCTCCGCGCCCACGCTAGGACCCTACCCAGTCTCGGCGCAAGCGCCACCTCAGGTGCCTGAGCCTATGCCTGCTTGATCGGCCTATGTTCTATCCTGCAAGCCTTGATCCTTGGTCATGCTGAGTGGAGGACAGCAGACCCTCGGGGTGGGCGCCCCCGGCTAGGCGCCCCGGGCTAGGCGCCCCCGGCTGTTTTCGCGGGGCGGCTATTGGCATTGCCTGACCTGCGCTTTGAGTCTTTGCAGATAGAACTCAAACATCGCTCTCCAACTTCGGCGCCATATAGGTATCGGGATCCATTCGTCAGGCGATGCCCTGCGGCGTGGCATTCATGCGAAACATATCCATACTGGTAATGGCTTGGCCTGGCTGACAGATAGTAGGACGTACAGGAGCCCGTACCCGAGCACCCAGCATTTAACTTCGCGTAGTAGCCAGGAGTTTCACAAGAATGTTCAGAGTCCCTGATCACACGTTTTTGGGCAGAGCGTATCTTAGTTATACGCCCTATGGTTTCAGCGTTAACTCCGGTCATCAGCGTTTTGCTTATCACGGTAATTATATTGATCCCCTTACAAGGCATTATCACTTTGGTCATGGGTATCGTCAGTTCGCTCCCTGCTTGATGCGTTTTACCGCCCCGGATGTGCTGAGTCCATTCCAAGCCGGAGGGATAAACGCCTACGCGTTCATGTTGAATGATCCTGCGAACGGGGCTGATCCTTCAGGCGCTTATAAAATTAGTGGAGTCCCGCTTGTAAATACCGATCACCACGTGATCTTTGTATCTCAGGCAGGCCCCAGGCAGCCCAAGATCTTGAATGTCTTGGCGCACGCTAGCCCGGGTAAGATCAAGGTTGGGAATACAAGATACAATGCTGCCGAGTTCAACGAGTACCTGAAGAGTCTCAAGCTACGAACGGAGGAGTTCGATTATCGCATTATCGGCTGCCGTACGGCTGAAGCGGGCGAAGACGGCGTCAAGTCATTCATTGAGAGTTTTTCAAACATAACGAACAGACAAGTGGAAGGTTATGCGGGCTTGGCGACATACAAATTGATGCGGAATATTGATCCAGTGACGAAACAAGTACGGGTCGAGGTAGAGATCCCTGAAGTTAATCCTTTTAAACCCGGGACGGAACAATTTAATAAATTCAACTATGCACCAGTAGTGATCAAACCTGCAGCCGCGATCAGGGGTCGCAATTAGCCCATTGTCGAGTTTTTTCTCATTTGCCATCCGGTGTTCTACCGGTCCCAGGAGTGGAGAAATCGAGGTAGGTTCTTTCAGTTGCTCAGCAGGTTGCATCCCAGACTCAACGACCAAGGCTTGGTCGATCTCCAGACCTGGATGATTGATTCGACCGCCGTTCGCACAACCCGTGCCTCAGCAGTTGCAGGTAAAAAGGGACCTCACGGACCTGCGGACCAAGCTCTGGGCTCCAGCCGCAGTGGCCTTACGACCAAGATCCATAGGCTTTGTGATGGCAACGGGGTGCCGTTGCGCCTTCTGCTCTATGGCGGTCAAGCCGGTGACATCAGCTATGCCCAAAAGTCAGCATCCCGCAAAAGCAAACGCGGTCGGCCTCGCAAGCGATGTCCCTGCCTATGCCAAGGCGCTGCGCCTCTGCCACCGAGACCGCATGCAGCCTGTCTGTACCTGTTGACTCTCGTTCAGCCGTTTCTGATCATTATTGATCATGAGCCTACCCACTGCGGCGGGCATTCACCTCCCCATCAACGGCCCCTCAAAAGCCTCGAAGACTCGCCCCTTACCCTCGCCGCAACGCCTCGATACTGATCTCATGCATACGAAACTTCTGCACCTTGCCCGTGACCGTCATGGGGAATTGCTCCACGAAGCGGTAATGCCTTGGCACCGGCTCATCGTCGGCGCTTGTCTGCAATGACACCGGACTGGTTTCGGTCATGCTGTAGACGATCTGCACCTTGGCCATGTGCATCTGCTCGACGACCCTGCACATGACCTCGATCGGGCACGTGGCGCCGGCCATGATGCCGCTGCGCAGCGTCGAGAGGTCGAGGCGTTGGCGGAGCGGGTGATCGAGCATGGCGATGAACGTGGTTGGTACGCCATACAGGGTGCTCGCGCGTTCTTCAGCGACGCAACGCAGGTTCAGTTCGGCGTCGAAAGCGTCATTGGGTAGATCATGGTGCTGGCGTGAGTGATGCAGCCCAGGTTGCCCATGACCGTGCCGAAGCAATGGTACAGCGGTACCGGAATCACCATGCGGTCGTCGACGGTGAGGCCGAGGCTCTCGCCGACCCTGTCGCCATTATTGAGGAGATTGCGGTGGCTGAGGGTGGCGCTTTTGGGGCGCCGGTGGTGCCGGAGGTGTACTGGATGTTGACCGGCTGATCGGGGGTTAGCGCAGCTTGGCGGGCTCGTATGCATGCGTATCCACCTGGCCCGCCACTTCGGCGAGCCGCGCCCAGGCGGTGAAGCCGCACGGCGGCTGGTCGGCCAGGCTGATGATGCCCCGCAGCAAGGGTAAGGATTCGCTGCGTCATGTCCCGGCAGGGTGGCTGGCAAGATCGGGGATCAGCTCAGTGAGCATGGCGTGGTAGTCGGAGGTCTTGAAGGCATCGGCGCAAACCAGCCAGCGGCAACCCGATTGCCGCAGGACGTAGTCCAGTTCGCTGACCCGATACGCCGGATTGACCGTTACCAGAATGGCCCCGACCTTGGCGCTGGCGATCTGCAAGATGCACCACTGGGCGCAGTTCGGTGCCCGGATGCCGATGCGCTCACCGGCTTGGATGGCAAACGCCCTCAGGGCGCGGGCGTGCTAGTCAACCGTTGCGGCCAGCTCGCGCCAGGTCAGGCGCAGGCCCTGGTGGCGCACTACCAGCGCTTCACGGTTGGGGTAGGCGGCAACGGTGACGTCAAAGGCCTGGCAGATTGTCTGGTCGAGAAGCGGCCGGTCCTGGCGGCCACGGCTGTAGCTGAGCTGGCTCATGGGTGTCCCTTGTTGTGATTGTTGTGCTGGCAAGCGCCGGGTCATGCCGGCTCTGTGCGGTGCAAGCCAGCGACGTCGCAACTGTGGCCAAGTATTCCGTTAACGTAAAGGTGATGAGCAGATTGACAGCTTCACCGGCCATGCTTACGTTAACGTAAAGGTTAAATCCCAGCACTGATGACAGCTGGGTAGCGACCAGGCTGTTCAGTTCAACGCCGCTGACCTCTTTCAAGAACAATAAGGTGCCCTGTATGTACTACGCCTCCCTCAATTTCGCCTTGGGCGAAACCCTCGACATGCTGCGCGACCACGTCCGCGCTTTCGTTGCCGCCGAAATCGCCCCCCGTGCCGCGCAGATCGACCAGGACAACCTCTTCCCCGCCGACCTGTGGCGCAAGTTCGGTGACATGGGCCTGCTGGGCGTAACGGTGCCCGAAGCATTCGGCGGCGCCGGCCTGGGCTACTTGGCGCACGTGCTGGTCATGGAGGAAATCAGCCGCGGCTCGGCCTCGGTGGCGCTGTCTTACGGGGCACACTCCAACCTCTGCGTGAACCAGATCAACCGCAACGGCTCCGATGCGCAGAAGCGCCAGTACCTGCCCAAGCTGATCAGCGGCGAACACATCGGCGCGTTGGCCATGAGCGAGCCCAATGCAGGCTCCGATGTGGTGTCGATGAAGCTGCGGGCCGACAAGCGCGGCGACCACTACGTGCTCAACGGCAGCAAGACCTGGATCACCAATGGCCCCGACGCCCACACCTACGTGATCTACGCCAAGACCGACCTGGACAAGGGCGCCCATGGCATCACCGCGTTCATTGTCGAGCGGGACTGGGCCGGTTTCAGCCGCAGCCCGAAGTTCGACAAGCTGGGCATGCGCGGCTCGAACACCTGTGAGCTGTTCTTCGATGACGTCGAAGTGCCTGAGCAGAACATCCTCGGCCAGCTCAACGGCGGGGTGCGGGTGTTGATGAGCGGCCTGGATTACGAACGCGTGGTCCTGGCCGGCGGCCCGACCGGGATCATGCAGAGCTGCCTGGACCTGATCATCCCGTACATCCACGACCGCAAGCAGTTCGGCCAGAGCATCGGTGAATTCCAGCTGATCCAGGGCAAGGTCGCTGACCTGTACACCCAGCTCAACGCCAGCCGCGCCTACCTCTACGCGGTGGCCCAGGCCTGTGACCGTGGCGAGACCACGCGCAAGGACGCCGCCGGGGTGATCCTCTACACCGCCGAGCGCGCTACGCAGATGGCGCTCGAAGCCATCCAGATTCTGGGCGGCAATGGCTACATCAACGAGTTCCCTGCAGGGCGGCTGCTGCGCGACGCCAAGCTGTACGAAATCGGCGCCGGCACCAGCGAGATTCGGCGAATGCTGATCGGCCGTGAACTGTTCAACGAGACGCGCTGAGTCGGCGGCGAGCGAGCGACTTCGTCCAGCTCCGCATACGGCTGTCACAGCCCCTCCCCCTCAGCTCGGAACTCGCGGTCACAGCGTGCCGCGCCAAAGAGGTCAACGATGATCCTGAAGTCTCAGCTAAACGTGAATTCACCCGATTTTGCACGTAATCGCGAAGCCATGCTGACGCAGGTCGACGCCTTGCGCGCCCTGCTCGCTCAGATCAGCCAGGGCGGCGGCGAGCAGGCGCAGGCGCGACACATCGCGCGGGGCAAGTTGCTCCCGCGCGAGCGCATCGACCGGCTGCTCGACCCCGGCTCGCCGTTTCTGGAAATCGGCCAACTGGCGGCCCATGAGGTGTACGGCGAGGACGTCCCCGGCGCAGGCCTGGTGGCCGGTATCGGCCGGGTCGAAGGGGTGGAATGCCTGATCGTGGCCAACGATGCCACGGTCAAGGGCGGCTCGTATTACCCCCTCACCGTGAAAAAACACCTGCGCGCCCAGGCCATCGCCCAGGAAAACCGCCTGCCGTGCATTTACCTGGTGGACTCGGGCGGCGCCAACCTGCCGCGCCAGGACGAGGTGTTTCCTGACCGCGAGCACTTCGGGCGAATCTTCTTCAATCAGGCGAACATGAGCGCCCAGGGCATCGCGCAGATCGCTGTGGTGATGGGCTCGTGCACCGCAGGCGGGGCCTACGTGCCGGCCATGGCCGACGAGGCCATCATGGTGCGCCAGCAGGCGACCATCTTTCTCGCCGGCCCACCCTTGGTAAAAGCGGCTACCGGCGAGGTGGTGAGCGCCGAAGACCTGGGTGGCGCGGAGGTGCACTGCCGCACCAGCGGCGTGGCTGACCACTACGCCGAGAACGACGAACACGCCCTGGCCCTGGCACGGCGCTGCGTGGCCAACCTGAACTGGCGCAAGCAGGGCCAGTTGCAGTGCCAGGCGCCACGCCCACCGCTGCTCGACGCCGAGCAGCTGTATGGCGTGGTGCCTGCCGACGCCAAGCAGCCCTTCGATGTGCGTGAGGTGATCGCCCGGCTGGTCGACGGCTCGCAGTTCGATGAGTTCAAGGCGTTGTTCGGCACCACCCTGGTCTGCGGCTTCGCCCACCTGCACGGCTACCCGATCGCGATCCTGGCGAACAACGGCATCCTCTTCGCAGAGGCCGCGCAGAAAGGCGCGCACTTCATCGAGCTGGCCTGCCAACGCGGTATCCCGCTGCTGTTTCTGCAGAACATCACCGGCTTCATGGTCGGCAAGAAATACGAAGAAGGCGGCATTGCCAAGCATGGCGCCAAGCTGGTCACGGCAGTGGCCTGTGCGCAGGTGCCGAAATTCACCGTGATCATCGGTGGCAGCTTTGGGGCCGGCAACTACGGCATGTGTGGCCGCGCGTACGACCCGCGTTTCCTGTGGATGTGGCCGAACGCTCGGATCGGCGTGATGGGCGCCGAACAGGCGGCAGGCGTGCTGGTGCAGGTCAAGCGCGAGCAGAGCCTGCGCAGCGGCGAGGCATTCGACACCGAGGCCGAAACCCGCCTGCGCCAGCCGATCCTCGAACAGTACGAGCGTCAGGGACACCCCTACTATTCCAGCGCACGGCTGTGGGACGACGGCGTCATCGACCCGGCGCAGACCCGCGATGTCCTGGCCCTGGCCTTGAGCGCCGCCCTCAATGCGCCGATCGCGCCCAGCCGCTTCGGCATTTTCCGGATGTGACCCATGAGCAACTTCAGCACCCTTGAACTGATTCGAGACCGACGCGGTTTCGCCACCCTGTGGCTGAACCGCGCTGACAAGCACAACGCATTCAACGAGCAGATGATCCGTGAACTGGTCAGCGTCCTGACGCCACTGGCAGACGATGCCGACCTGCGTTTTCTCCTCCTGCGCGGCCGTGGCCGACATTTCAGTGCCGGCGCCGACCTGCTGTGGATGCAGCAGTCGGCACAGTTGGACCTGGCGCATAACCTGAACGATGCCAACGCGCTGGGCGAGCTGATGTACCGCCTGCACGCGTTGCCGATGCCGACCCTGGCCGTGGTGCAGGGCGCAGCCTTCGGCGGCGCGGTGGGGCTGATCAGTTGCTGCGATGTCGCTATTGGCGCCGAGGACGCCCAGCTCTGCCTGTCGGAGGTGCGTATCGGCCTGGCGCCGGCGGTGATCAGCCCGTTCGTGGTCGCGGCCATCGGCGCACGCGCTGCGCGTCGTTATGCGCTGAGCGCCGAACGCTTCAGCGGCCTGCGAGCGCGGGAGCTGGGCCTGCTGGCCGAGGTGTACCCGGCTGACACCCTGGAGGCGGCGGTCGAGACCTGGGTCAGCACCCTGCTGCTCAACAGCCCCCAGGCCATGCGCGCCAGCAAGGCGCTACTGCAACAGGTCGGCGACGCGGCGCCGTCTGCAGCCGTGCGTGCCGCCTGTGAGCACTGCATCGCGCAGATTCGTGTCAGCGCCGAAGGCCAGGAAGGCCTGCACGCGTTTCTGGAAAAACGCCCGCCGGCCTGGCAGGCCGCCCCCCTCGACCCGGAGCCATGCTCATGAGCCAGATCCCGCTGACCACGCTGCTGGTCGCCAACCGTGGCGAAATCGCCTGCCGCATTCTGCGCACGGCCAAGGCCATGGGCCTGACCACCGTCGCCGTGCACAGCAGCATCGACCGCACTGCCCGGCATGTGCGCGAGGCCGACATCAGCGTCGGTCTGGGCGGCGCGAAAGCGGCCGACAGCTACCTGGACATCGACAAGGTGCTGGCCGCCGCCCGCGCCAGCGGCGCCCAGGCCATTCATCCCGGCTACGGCTTCCTCTCGGAAAATGCCGGTTTCGCCCAGGCCATCGCCGAGGCTGGCCTGATCTTCCTCGGTCCGCCGGCCAGTGCCATCGAGGCCATGGGCAGCAAATCGGCGGCCAAGGCGTTGATGGAGCAGGCCGGTGTTCCGCTGGTACCGGGCTACCACGGTGCTGCGCAAAGCCTCGACACGTTCCGCGACGCCGCCGCGCGCATTGGCTATCCGGTGCTGCTCAAGGCCAGCGCCGGTGGCGGTGGCAAAGGCATGAAGGTGGTCGAACACGAGGGCCAGCTGGCTGAAGCGCTGGCCTCGGCGCAGCGCGAGGCGCGCGCATCGTTCGGCGATGCGCGGATGCTCGTGGAAAAGTACGTCTTGCAACCGCGTCACGTGGAGATCCAGGTATTCGCTGACCAGCACGGGCAGTGCCTGTACCTCAATGAGCGGGACTGCTCGATCCAGCGCCGGCACCAGAAGGTCGTCGAAGAAGCGCCAGCGCCAGGGCTCTCGCCAGCGCTGCGCCAGGCCATGGGTGAGGCGGCGGTGCGCGCGGCGCAGGCCATCGGTTATGTCGGTGCCGGCACCGTGGAGTTTCTGCTCGATGCCCGTGGCGACTTCTTCTTCATGGAGATGAACACGCGCCTGCAGGTCGAGCATCCGGTCACCGAAGCCATCACCGGGCTGGACCTGGTGGCCTGGCAGATCCGCGTGGCCTGCGGCGAGCCGCTGCCGTTGCGCCAGGCCGACGTGCCGTTGCGCGGGCATGCCATCGAAGTGCGCCTGTACGCCGAAGACCCGGCCCACGATTTCCTGCCCTCCACCGGCACCCTGACGCTCTACCGCGAGCCGTCGCTGGGCCCGGGACAGCGCATCGACAGTGGGGTCAGCGAGGGTGACGAGGTGTCGCCGTACTACGACCCCATGCTGGGCAAGCTGATTGCCTGGGGCGAAGACCGTGAACAGGCACGCCAACGCTTGCTGGCGCTAGTGGCCGGCATGGCGATTGGCGGGGTGAAAAGCAACCTGGGCTTCGTGCAACGCATTCTGGCGCATCCGGCCTTTGTGTCGGCGGCGCTGGACACCGGCTTCATCCCGCGCCATCAGGCCGACCTGCTGCCCGCCGCCCAGGTGCTGCCGGAGGCTTTCTGGCAGCAGGCCGCGCAGGCGTGGCTGACCCACCCTGACGCTGCGCTGCGTGCCGACGATGGCGACTCGCCCTGGGCGGCC
>NZ_DAMCCR010000050.1:0-30014 GCF_032058845.1 Pseudomonas sp.
TGGCTGCTCTTATCCGGCCCTACCTCTCATCTGACGTGCCATTTATCAGAGCCAAAGTTCGTGTTGCTAGTTTCTGATTAGAATTTTCAGCAACCCTGCCCCCGGTACAGGTGTTGCTCGCTTGAAATAACGGAAGTTCCTGTGTTTAGAAACCCCTTGCCAACTCGATTGCCGGACGGTCTGGAATGGCACATTGCGGGATGGGGAGCATGGCGTGCCTGCACGCCTACACCAGGTCAAAAGACAATAGACACGCTCAGAAGCGCCACCCGGCGCTACCCCAGCCGCGGTGCCACCATTGCGTCACATTCCCATGGAATACTCTCCCCCGCTGGCCCTTGGTGGCCAGCGCCTGACGTCCAGCAAAGCCCTACCGGCCCTGGCCCCACGAAAAGCACCACAGCCCTTTCGATCCAGGGCAAGTGAAGGCACAATGCGTGTCTTTTTTTTGGCCGGCCTGGCCGGGAGGCCTTCGCATGATCAAGACGCCGTACTACCTCATCGACAAGACCAAGCTGCTTGGCAACATGGAGAAGATCGCCTATGTGCGTGAGCACTCCGGTGCCAAGGCACTGCTGGCCTTGAAATGCTTCGCCACCTGGTCGGTGTTCGACCTGATGCAGCAGTACATGGACGGCACCACCTCGTCGTCGCTCTACGAGCTCAAGCTCGGCCGCCAGAAGTTCGAAGGCGAGACGCACGCCTACAGCGTGGCCTGGGCCGACGACGAAATCGAAGAGATGCTCGAGAACTGCGACAAGATCATCTTCAACTCCATTGGCCAACTGCAGCGCTTTGCAGAACGATCTGCCGGCAAGACACGTGGCCTGCGCGTCAACCCGCAGGTGAGCAGCTCGGACTACCTGCTGGCTGACCCGGCACGCCCGTTCAGCCGCCTGGGCGAGTGGGACCCGGAAAAGATCGAAGCGGTCATCGAAACCATCTCCGGCTTCATGTTCCACAACAACTGCGAGAACGGCGACCTCAACCTGTTCGACCAGATGCTCACGCACATCGAGCAGCGTTTTGGTCATCTGTTGCACAAGGTCGAGTGGGTGAGCCTGGGCGGCGGTATTCATTTCACCGGCGAAGGCTATGACGTGGACGCCTTCTGCAAACGCCTCAAGGCGTTTTCGCAAACCTACGGCGTGCAGGTCTATCTGGAGCCGGGCGAGGCGGCGATCACGCAGAGCGCATCGCTCGAAGTCACCGTGCTCGACACGCTGTACAACGGCAAACACCTGGCGGTGGTCGACAGCTCCATCGAAGCGCACCTGCTTGACCTGCTGATCTACCGCCTCAACGCCAAGCTCGCGCCAAGCGAGGGCGAACACAGCTACATGATCTGCGGCAAGTCGTGCCTGGCCGGGGATATCTTCGGCGAGTACCAGTTTGCCAAGCCGCTGGCGATCGGTGACCGTCTTTCGTTCGTCGACACCGCCGGCTACACCATGGTCAAGAAGAACTGGTTCAACGGCCTGAAGATGCCGGCCATCGTCGTCAAGCAACTCGATGGCAGCATTGATGTGGTGCGTGAATTCGGCTTTGAAGACTACGTTTCCAGCCTGTCCTAAGACGGCATTCAGTAAGGAGCAACAGATAAATTGAAGAAGAACGTTCTTATCATTGGTGCAGGAGGTGTCGCCAAGGTGGTGGCCCACAAGTGCGCGCAGCATAACGACGAACTGGGTCGTATTGCCATCGCGTCACGGAACATCTCCAAATGCCAGGCCATCATCGACAGCGTCAAGGCCAAGGGCAGCCTCAAGGTGCCTGCGGACATCCAGGCCTTCTCGCTCAACGCGCTTGATGTCGAAGCCACCAAGGCGTTGATCCGCGAGACCGAATCGCAGATCGTCATCAACGTCGGCTCCGCGTTCCTCAACATGTCGGTGCTGCGTGCCTGCATCGATACCGGTGTGGCCTATCTGGACACCGCGATCCACGAAGAACCAGGCAAGGTATGCGAAACGCCGCCCTGGTATGGCAACTACGAGTGGAAACACACCGAAGAGTGCCAACACAAGAACATCACCGCCATTCTCGGAGTCGGTTTCGATCCGGGTGTGGTCAACAGCTACGCAAAACTTGCGCAGCAGCAGTATTTCGACCGCATTGATTCGATCGACATTCTCGACGTCAATGCCGGTTCGCACGGCAAGTACTTCGCCACCAACTTCGATCCGGAAATCAACTTCCGCGAGTTCACCGGGCAAGTATGGAGCTGGCAGAACGGCCAGTGGACCAGCAACAGCATGTTCGAGGTCAAGCGCACCGATGACCTGCCGGTGGTCGGTGAGCAGAACCTGTACCTTACTGGCCATGACGAGGTCCACTCGCTGTCGAAGAATCTCGACGTGCCGAACGTGCGTTTCTGGATGAGTTTCGGCGAGCACTACATCAACGTCTTTACCGTACTGAAGAACCTTGGCCTGCTTTCCGAGCAGCCGGTGCGTACCGCTGAAGGCCTCGATGTGGTTCCGCTGAAGGTGGTCAAGGCCGTGCTGCCCGATCCTGCCTCGCTGGCGCCGGGCTATACCGGCAAGACCTGCATCGGTGACCTGGTCAAAGGCACCAAGGACGGTCAGCCGCGCGAGGTGTTCATCTACAACGTGGCCGACCACGAAGACGCCTTCGCCGAAACCGACAGCCAGGGCATTTCCTACACCGCCGGTGTACCGCCGGTCGCCGCCGCCTTGCTGGTGGCCCGTGGCGAGTGGGATGTGCAGCGCATGGTGAACGTCGAGGAACTGCCGGCCGAGCCGTTCCTCAAGGCGCTGGACCTGATGGGCCTGCCGACCCGCGTGAAAGACGAGCGCGGTGACCGCGCCTGGGATGCCGAGGCCTGAGGCCCGAACGCCCGCCTTACTGTCCCATCGTCTGAACCCCGCTCCTGGCGGTTCGCTGCCTCGAGCCCCAGCGCCCCGTCAAGTGCCTGCCCCCGCCTCGCTGCCCCCTCCCTACACCTGCGGTTCGCCTTCACGCACAGTGCTTACCCACTGCGCCTGACTTCACAGGCCATCTTTCGGAAATAACCTACAGCACTCTAGGACGAATCCCTCGCGGATAGACTTCCCCCCGTCTGTCGCCGCCTTCCATCATCCCTCCTACGCGCGGACGCGTCTTAGTCACAGGGAAAATCGGAAATGGCGGATTACCAAGACAAGCTGAGCCATCTCAGCGCCGAACAGATCGAAACGCTGTACCAGCGCTACCTGGCCAACGAGCCCGTTGCGGTCTTGCTCACCGATTACCGCATCGAGGTGCGTAGCAGCGGGCTGATCAAGGCCTTTCCACCCATCCCTTGCGCCGACCTCGCGTGCCCTTGGTGCGAGCAGCCGCTCTACACGCGTCGTCGCGGCAAGTCGCAGGCACCGCGCAGCATCAATGAAGCGTTCTGCCTGGCGTGTCCGCACCGCTACTATTTTCCCGCGTTCAACCGTCTGCAGCGCTTTTGCATCTGCCCGCCATGCAGCGCCCGGCGACACCATGACAGGCGCAATGAGGAAAGCTGGCTGCGCGGCCAGATTCTTGACTACTGGTCGCTCGAGCCTGCGCCACTGGTGCCTTACAGCACCTTGGGCGTCGCCAGCAAGCTGATGCTCATGGCGTTGATCGAGGCTCGCGGTAATGCCCGCAGCGACCGCCTGGAACCGCCCGAAGCCGGCCAAGTGGGCTTGCCTCTGAGCCCCAGCCAGACCATGGACGCGGCGATGTTCGACGCCATGCGTCAGCAGATGCTCGTGCTGATAGACCCGGACTCGCCCATCGATGCTTTCAAGCCCAATCCCGCCCTGCCCCGGCTTGATCGGGTGCACTGGGTCAGCAACCTCACGTTCGACGGCGAGCGGCGTGCCACCCTCACCGAGGTCTACCGGCGCGTGCACCAGGAGCTGACCCGCGGCCCCCGACCCGAATGGCACGCTGATCTGACCCACGCCTTGCGCCGTCTGGCCGTGGAGGAGGTGTACGGGTATCTGGAGCGGCGTTGCGCCGAGCACGGCCTGACCTTCCACGCCCGTGAGCGTGGCCAGGCCGTTGCCGAGGTTCTGGTGGAAAAACTGCCGGTCTGCCACATCTGGGATCTGACCAACGCGGCGCTGCGCGACGTGCAACAGTTTGCCGACCATTGCAACGTCGACTCCCGTCACGCCGTCGGCACCCTACCGGGCAAGCTGTGGAACCTCGGCCGGCGCGCGATCAGCGAACAATGGCCAGCGCGCGGCTCACGGCACGGCGCCAGCACCCCGCGCTCGGTGTACAGCACACTCCTGCACGGGCTGCTGCTGGGTCATGCCGATGGCGGCCTGGAGCGTCGCTTGAGCGAGTACCTGGACGCTCTGCCCGCCCCCACAGCGCTGGAGCAACCTCGCGTACCGCATTGCCCCGAGTGCGGCGTCACGCCCTCACCATTGCCTGCTGCCCCTGGCCCGGACGGGTTGGCAGGCGAGGTACGTTCCCCCTCGAGCCGCAGCGCCTGCCCCGCACGTCAGAACGGGCATTGAGCTACCACGCCGCCTTCAGTTACGCGCGCTCGGCTGGGCGCGCATCAGCTGTATCAAGCGCTCGTGCGCGATCGGGCGGCTCAGCAGGTAGCCCTGCACTTCATGGCACTGGTCGTCGTGCAGTGCCGCCAGTTGCTCAGGCGTCTCGACCCCCTCGGCGGTCACCGTCATGTTCATGGCAATGCCCAGGCTGATGATGGCCTGCACCACGCGCCGGTCGCTGCTGTTGCTGGCCAGGGCCTGGATGAAGCGTTTGTCGATCTTGATGCTGTCGAATGGGTAGGTGCGCAGGTAGCCCAGCGATGAGTAGCCGGTGCCAAAGTCGTCCATGTTCAGGCGCACGCCCAGTTCCTTGAGGGCATTGAACGTCTGCAGTGCGCCTTCGATGTCGTTGAGCATGACGTTCTCGGTAATTTCCAGTTCCAGGCGCTGGGCGGGCAGCGCGCTGTCGGTGAGCGCCTGGCGCACCTGCTGAACGACATCGCTGCGGGTGAACTGGGCCGGCGACAGGTTGACCGAGACGGTCACCGGCAGCGGCCACTCCAACGCTCGCGCACACGCCTGGTTCAGTACCCAGTTGCCCAGCAGCACGATCAGATCGGACTCCTCGGCCAAGGCGATGAAGCGGTCCGGCATCAACAGACCGTGCTGAGGGTGCTGCCAGCGGACCAGCGCCTCGACCGAGGCGATGGTGATCCCATCGACCTTGAATCGCGGCTGAAAATGCAACACCAGCTCGCCCCGGCCGATGCCGCTGCGCAGGTCCCGCGCCAGCAAGCGACGCTCATGCAGAGCGCTGTTGAGGTCGGCCGAGAAGAAGCGCCAGGTGTGCTTGCCCTCGCGTTTGGCCGCATAGAGCGCAGCATCGGCGCAGCGGATCAGCTCGCTGGGCGCGCCCGGGTACTCGCTGGACAGCGCGATGCCCAGGCTTACCCCGACCTGCAGCCGGTGGCCCTCGTGGTCGATCGGTTGCTGCGAGGCAGCGATGACCCGTTCGGCGAAGCGTTCCAGCTCGCTGCGCGCGCCGGGGCGCAGCAGCACGATGACGAATTCGTCGCCGCCCAGCCGGGCGACCAGGTCGCAGTCGCGCACGCTGCGGCCCAGGCGCGCAGCCAGTTCGATCAGTACGGCATCCCCTGCGGCATGGCCGAGGCTGTCATTGACCGGTTTGAAATTGTCCAGGTCGAGCATCAGCACGGCCAGCGGCACCGCGCCACTGCCCTTGCCATCCTGCTCGAGAAAGCGCATCAGCTGGTTGCGATTGGGTAAACCGGTCAGCGCGTCATGCATCGACAGATGCTGGATCTGCGCATGGGCCGCGACCTCATCGGTGATGTCGCTGCAGGTGCCGCGAAAGCCTTGGCACTGCGCACGTTGCACGATCGCGCTGGCCGTGATGCGGCAGATGCGCCGCTGATCCAGGCGGTCGTGATACTGGCAGCGCAGAGTGGCGAGGGTATGCGAAGTCACAAGGCCCTGCAGCCAGTTCTGTACGTCACCGGTGTCGCAGTCGAGCAGGTCGGTAATCGGCCGGCCCAGCCACTGTTCAAGTGAGTGCCCGGTGACCGTGGCGAAGCGCCCGGACAGGTAGCTGATGTTCAACGCGGCATCGGTCTCCCAGATCCAGTCCGAGGCGGCCTCGGCTACAGCCTTGAAGCGGGACTCACTGCGCTGCAAGGCCGCCTGCGACGCCAGCGCCTGTTGTTGACTGCGGTCGATGCTGGCGCTCGCGCGCAGGGCGTAGCGCGCGGTGATGGCCATGATCAGCGCCATGATCAGGCTGGCCAGGCCCAGGGGTGGAATCACAGTGCGCAGCAGCTCGCCACCGGGCTGTGCGATGTGCCAGGTCAGCTGCTGATCGATGCCTTCGAGCGGCATTGACCCCCGCTCGCGAACCGGCCCTGCGACGCTGGACGTGGTCATACCGTCCAACCCGGCGCTACGGCCCAGGCCGTCCAGCACGGTCGTGTCCAGCCGACGGATGAACACCAGCACGCTATTGGGCGCATCGAGGTGATGGGGCAACGACGGCGGGCGGATCACGGCAGCACTGAACAGCGCGGGCGCGCCGTCGAACAGCAGGAAGCCCGACGCTGCCTCGCCGCGCTGCACGGCGTGGCGCGCCACGGCGAGGATCTGCGCGCTGTGGGAGGTGTGCGCGGCCAGGCCCTGGTCGCTGAGCCGGCCATCGAGCATGGCATAGAGCGTGCGCTGATCATTCAACGCGTAGACGCCCTGATAACCATCCTGGGTGTACAGGGTGGGGCCGATGTTGTCCTGATCATAGGCCCAATGCGCAGCGTCTGGCGCGTTGAGGTGATCATAGGCGGCTTGCCAGAACGCGTGCCCCAGCAGGTAGCTGCGTTCGCGATCTTGTAGCTGGGTGAGTGCAGACAGGGCGTGAAAGCGGCTTTCAACGGCTTCGCGCTCATCCAGCCCGGCGGCGATGCGGTACAGCGAGCCGAGCGCGATGGCCAATGCCAGCAACAGCAAGGCCGTGAACATCACGATCAGATGCCGAACCACTTGGCTGCGGGGCGACAAACCTTTGTCCGTTGAAGCGTCCATACTGTCACCGGGTTTTACCAGGGTTAGCGGGTTGACCGGCCAGGAGGGCGCCCGATCCGTGCAACTGACGACCGGGGTGTGGCTGGGGGCCGCTCTCCGGACGTCGTCTACCATCCTGTACCGACGTTGGCTGGATGGCACACCACGCCAGTCCAGCGAATCAGCCCTGCATGACCCGTGCGCATTCACAGGCGTCGCGCTCGACCCCGTACAGCCCTGACAGATGAGCCAGGCTGGCGTTTTAGCCAACGCCGGAGCACGCTGCGCGCTGAATCGTTTTCTTTTTATCGACTGCGAGGCCCTCACCCATGGATCACCTGCTCGAAGCGCTTTTCCCTTCCGCCGACCAGATCCCCGAGGCGTGGCGCCTTGGCGAGCCGCTGGAGCAACGCGAGTACCTGGTCGGTGGCGAACTGCGCCACTGGAACGGGCCGCTCGCCACCGTCAACAGCCCGATCTGGCTGAAGCAGGCCGACGGTGACAGCCAAGTGGTACTGGGCTGCGCGCCGCTGCTCGATGCCGAGACCGCCCTCACCGCGCTGGACGCCGCCGTGCAGGCTTACGACAAGGGCCGCGGCGCGTGGCCGACCATGCGCGTGGCCGAGCGCATTGCCCATGTCGAGCAGTTCCTGGCGCGCATGCGAGAACAGCGCACGGCCGTGGTCAAGCTGTTGATGTGGGAAATCGGCAAGAACCTCAAAGACGCCGAGAAGGAATTCGATCGCACGTGCGACTACATCGTCGAGACCATCGGCGCGCTGAAGGCACTCGACCGCCGTTCAAGCCGTTTCGAGCTGGAGCAAGGCACGCTCGGGCAGATTCGCCGCGCGCCTCTGGGCGTGGCGCTGTGCATGGGGCCGTACAACTATCCGCTGAACGAAACCTTCACCACGCTGATTCCGGCGCTGATCATGGGCAACACGGTGGTCTTCAAGCCTGCCAAGTTCGGTGTGCTGCTGATTCGGCCGCTGCTGGAAGCGTTCCGCGACAGCTTCCCGCCTGGCGTGATCAACGTCATCTACGGCCGTGGCCATGACACGGTCAGCGCGCTGATGGCCAGCGGCAAGGTGGACGTGTTCGCCTTCATCGGTACGCACAAGGCGGCCGCTGCACTGAAGAAACTGCACCCCAAGCCACACCGCCTGCGCGCCGCGCTGGGCCTGGATGCCAAGAATCCGGGCATCGTGCTACCGCAGGTGGACCTGGACAATGCCGTGGAAGAAGCCGTGACCGGCGCGCTGTCATTCAACGGCCAGCGCTGTACGGCGCTGAAGATCCTGTTCGTGCACGAGGACGTGGTCGATGCGTTCCTCGAGCGCTTCCAGACCAGGCTCGCGGCACTCACACCAGGCATGCCCTGGACCCCGGGCGTTGCCCTGACGCCGCTGCCGGAGCCGGGCAAGGTCGAGTATCTGCGCGGCCTGGTCAACGATGCGTGCGAGCACGGCGCGCAGGTGCTCAATGCCGGTGGCGGGCAGAGCCGCGGCTCGTTCTTCTACCCGGCGCTGCTGTACCCGGTCAGCCCCGCCATGCGCGTCTATCACGAGGAGCAGTTCGGTCCGGTCATTCCCGTTGTACCGTTTCGTGACCTCGACACGGTGATCGAGTATGTGCTGGATTCGGACTACGGCCAGCAGTTGAGCCTGTTCGGCAACGACCCGGCGACCATCGGCCATCTGGTCGACACCTTTGCCAACCAGGTCGGGCGTATCAACCTCAACAGCCAATGCCAACGGGGGCCGGACACCTACCCCTTCAACGGTCGCAAGAACAGCGCCGAAGGCACGCTGTCGGTGCACGATGCGCTGCGCGTGTTCTCGATCCGCACCCTGGTCGCCGCGCGTTTCCAGGAGGCCAATAAAACGCTGATCAGCGACATCATCCGCAACCGCGAATCGAGCTTCCTGACCACCGACTACATCTTCTGATCCGCCCTCCAGGCAGTTGCCGCCAATGCCGGGTTGAAAGCCCGGCCTCTTTGGTCGAAGCTGAGGGCACGTTGCCTGGAACCCTTCATGCGAATCATCGACAAGAATGCCGCGCTGGTGCGCACCCTCACCCCTGCAGAAGAAGAACTGCTCAGCGGATTCGTGCAGGCGACACTGCTCGGTCCACGCCTGTTGCAGGCCAATCAGTGGCTGATGAAGGTGCGCAGCGCCAACCACTGGCTGGCCTGTGACTGTCGCAGCGATGCCTTGCCGGTGCTCAATGTCAGCCTCAACGGCAGCACGGGCACACTGTTTCTGAAGAACAACCCCGGCACCGCCGAGCACGCCGCAGGCTGCCCTTTCAGCAAGGACCTGCGTGAAGGGAGCGAGGCCAACGCTCCGGCCACGCCGCCGCCCGCCTGGCTGGCCCCAGACACGCCGCTACGGTTGATCGGCGACTTTCGCGGCCCCGGGGCGGATCCGCCAACGGCGGGCCGCGCTCGCGCCAATGTGGCTGCCGGTGCCCGGGCCGAGACGCCGCTGCTGGTGTCGCTGCTGCTGACCTGGATCGAAACCAGCGGCCTGAACCTGTACGCCACGCACCTCAAGCATGACCTCACCGCTCAGTTTGCCGCGCTGCGCAGCGTGGCTGCGCGCTATCCACTGGTGGAGCGGGTGCCGGCCAGCAACTACCTGGAAACGCGTCTGGACATGAAGCACATGATGATGCTCAAGGCGCGCCTGCGCGAGGCCACGGTGTTCGGCAACCACCGCCGTCATGGCCTGTTGCTGGACTGCGTCGAACAGATCCAGGGACGCAAGGTGTTCACCGCGCGCAGCGACGACGGCGTCGATTTCCAGGGTCATCACCTGTATTGGGGCGGCAGCCGCACTGCCGGGCCGCTGCTGGCCCTGGCGCTGTATTCGCCGACCACCGCCGGTAGCCAGTTCTATGAGTTGATCCACATCGCCAGTGTGCCGGTGCTGTCGCGCGCGCAGCTGTTCCCGGTGTACCGCGATGAAGAGCGCGCGCCGCTCAAGGCGCTGGTGTCGTTGATCGACTGGATGGCGAGCAAGGGCGTGAAGGTGCAGATGCGCCGGCCGGTGATCGGCGGCCAGGTGATGGATGAGCTGGTGCTGACCTCGGATCAGGACCGGGTGCTGTCGGTGTCGTTACTGGAACAGCCACTGGGCCCGGAGCCTGAAGCGGAAACGTTCAAACGCTACGCCGACTTCAAGAGCCTGGAGACGTTTCGCAAATATGTTGCGGGGTTCTTCATGCGTGAGCGGTGATGCCCAGGCGGGCATCAGCCTTTAGCCGCGATTGGCCGCGGAGCGGCCCTGAGTCATCCCGATCCGGCTTGACTGAACAGCCATTGCGCCATGGAGGCGCTTGGTCCGACATTCGTCAAGCCGCCCATGCAGCACTCTAGAATGCCGCTTTGAAGATGGCTTCTATCTCGCTCTGCACGGCGCTGCGTGGGTTGGTCAGGCCGCAGGCATCCTTCAGCGCATTGGTGGCCAGCAACGGCACATCTTCCATCTTCACGCCCAGGGCGCGCAGGCCGTTGGGAATCTCCACATCAGCCGCCAGGCGCTCGATGGCCGCAATGGCCGCGGCCGCGCCCTGCTCAGCGTCCATGCCGCAGACCTTCAGGCCCATGGCCTTGGCCACATCGCGCAGCCGCGCAGCGCTGACCTGCGCGTTGAAGCGCTGCACGTGGGGCAGCAGTACCGCGTTGCATACACCATGGGGCAGATCATAGAAGCCGCCCAACTGGTGCGCCATGGCGTGCACGTAGCCGAGTGAGGCGTTGTTGAAGGCCATGCCGGCGAGGAATTGGGCGTAGGCCATCTGCTCGCGGGCCTGCAGGTCATCGCCGTGGTTGACTGCCTGGCGCAGGTGTTCGCTGATCAGGCTCACAGCCTTCAACGCACAGGCATCGGTGATCGGTGTGGCGGCAGTCGACACGTACGCTTCGACCGCGTGCGTCAAGGCGTCCATGCCGGTGGCGGCGGTGAGTGATTTTGGCATGCCGGCCATCAGCGCCGGGTCGTTGACCGACAGGATCGGCGTGACGTTACGGTCGACGATGGCCATTTTCACGTGGCGGACCTCGTCGGTGATGATGCAGAAGCGGGTCATCTCGCTGGCGGTGCCGGCGGTGGTATTGATGGCGATCAGCGGTAACTGCGGCTTGGCAGAACGGTCGACACCCTCGTAGTCGCTGATGTGCCCACCATTGGTGGCACACAGCGCGATCCCTTTGGCACAGTCGTGGGGCGAACCGCCGCCCAGCGAGATCACGCAGTCGCAGCGCTCGCGCTGCAGAAGCGCCAGGCCCGCTTCGACGTTGGCCACGGTGGGGTTTGGCCGGGCGCCATCGAATACCCGCGAGTCGATATCCCGCTCGGCCAGCAGCCCGGCGATGCGCGCGGCAATGCCGGCCCGGGCCAGGCCCTGGTCGGTGACGATCAGCGCCTTGCGCAGGCCATAGCCGGCAATCGCGGTGATCGCTTCATCCAGGCAACCGATGCCCATGATGTTGACGGCGGGAATGAAGAACGTGCTGCTCATGACGCAATCCTCGATGGCGGGCGGTTTGGCGCCGAGGATGGGCCGTTGGCGGGGGCAGGATGTTGATCCAGGGCAAGCGCTGGCAAAAGGCCTGAACTTACGGGGCTCGCCGGGTGCAAAGCGTCTGCGCCATGCTGTCGGGGGATGGCGGCCAGACGGGGCCGCCTTGCCACCCATCGCAACGATATTCGCCAACACGTACGGGTGAGCCCCATCAAATGGTTTTGACAGGAACACGCTGTCTAGCAGCAGCATGCGATCCAGAGAGAGCACTCGGTGGTGTGGGAGCGGCCGGCCCGGCGTTCCGGTCAGCCGCGACGGGCGACGCAGACGTCCTGATTCAGGCAGCGCGCACTGCCGAACAAGCCGCGACTGCAGCCATCGATTCCCGAGCCACACCCGCCTGCGTCTGATTCACCGCCTGCACAGCCGCACTCACCGACTGCCAGGCTTGCGCCGCGAAGGCCAATGCAGGTGACCGTTCATGCGCGGCCTCGCTCGGGCCTTCTAGCGCATCGGCCAGCAACGGGCAGGAGGTCGCCACCCACAGCCGCTCGCCCAGGCGCTGCGCCGCGTGCCGCAACACACGCAGCGCGTTTTGCTGATCATGTGGCTGCACCTGCGAACCGCTGACCACGCCTAACGACAACAATTTGTAGGCTGGCAAACGATCGAGAATGACCGGGTACTGCTCGGGCGCACAGGCCAGGTCGATGTGCAGGCCGTCGACTGGCAGATTGGCGGCCAGGCCCAGGTTGTCTTGCAGGCCCCCGTAATAGGTGGCCACCAGTTTTTTCAGCGGAGCGCGCTGAAGGATGTTGTAGACCCGCTCATAGGCATTCTTCCAGGCTTGCGGCAGCTCGAGCGCAAGGATCGGCTCGTCGATCTGCACCCACTCCACACCCTGTGCGGCCAGGCGGTTGAGGAGGGTGTCGTAGAGCGGCAGCAAGCGGTCGATGAGCTCCAGGGTGTCGAGGTTCGGCGTCGCAGGTTGCCCCAGCCACAGGTAGGTCAGCGGACCGAGCAAGACGGGTTTCACGCTATGGCCCAGTGCGTGGGCGTGGGCCACCTCTTCGAACAGCGCGTCCCAGTTCAGGGCAAACGCCTGGTCGGGCGCAAAATGCGGTGCGTGATAGACGGTAGCGGTGTTGAACCACGGCGTCAGCCGCGCATCAGCCGAGGCACCTGCTTGCAGGTGGTCTGAAGCGGCGGTGTCGGCGCGTCGCACCGTAGGCTGCACGCCGAAGGCCAGCGAGTGGGTGAGCACACGATCAGCCCCGGAGCAGCCGTCAACCGGCAGCAGATCGATGCCGGCTGTTTTCAGCACGTGCCACTGCTCGGCCTGCCACTCACGGGTAACGGCGCAACCCTGGGCACGGTCGTGCTCACCTCGGCCGCAGGTCAAGTGGGCGGCTTCAAGTGCGTGGTGGTGACCGGTATGGGCAAAACCCAGGGTGTGTGCCAGTGCCATGGTGAGGTGTCTCTCGAGCGATGAATGCGATGGCGGGCATTTTGGCGTGGCGCAAGGGCGTGAGACAAACTCATAAAATTTGAGGTGATCTTTAGAATTTCTCACCTTGAAACTCGCCTTGACGTATTGCGGCATATGACGCATCCCCGCGAACCTCTCACTGCCCTGCCCGGTCTGAACCTTTTCGCCCGCTGCGGCGGCCACTGCACAAGGAGTCATCATGCCCACCCCCTTCGGTTCGGTCGCTTACCAGCGCGCGACCCGCCTGACCTTTTTCACCCTGGGTTTCACCATGGCGGCATGGGCGCCGCTGGTGGCTTACGCCAAACAGCGACTGCAGCTCGATGACGGCGCCTTCGGCAGTCTGCTGCTGTGCATCGGCCTGGGCTCACTGATCAGCATGCCGTTCGCCGCGCGCCTGGCCCAGGCCATCGGCTTGCGCCGTGTGCTGCAAATCGCAGGTGTGGCCTTCAGTGGCGCACTGGTGACACTGGCGAGCCTCGATTCGCCCGCCGCATTCGGGCTGATGCTGTTCATCTTCGGCGCGTGCCTGGGGGTGGGTGACATTGGCATGAACCTGCAGGCAGCGATTGTCGAAAAAGCCGCCAACAAGCCGTTGATGTCAGGCTTCCATGGCCTGTTCAGCGTCGGCGCCTTCGCCGGTGCAGCGGGCGTCACGCTGCTGCTCAAACAAGGGTTTTCACCGGTACAGGCGGCATCGGCAGCGGCGCTGCTGGCGGTGTTGCTGTTGGCATTGGCCTACCGCCACCAGATCCGTCGCCTGGACGCGCTCGACGATGCCACGTTCCAGTGGCCCAAGGGCGTGGTCATGCTGCTGGCCGCGCTGGCGTTTATCTGCCTGCTGGTGGAGGGCGCCATGCTCGACTGGAGTGCGCTGTACCTCAAGGGCGTACACGGCGTGAGCCTGGCGTCGGCAGGCATCGCCTACAGCCTGTTTACCCTGGCGATGGCGTGCGTGCGGCTGGTAGGCGACCGGCTGGCGCAGTGGCTGGGAGACACCCTGCTGCTCGTGGGCGGCGCCGTACTCGCGTTGATCGGGCTGGTCATGGCGCAAACCCTGCCCCTGACGGGTGCCTTGATCGGCTTCACGCTGGCGGGCCTGGGCCTGGCCAACGCGGTACCGGTGCTGTTCCGTGCGGCCCTCAGCCAGCGGCGCATGCCGGCTGCCAGCAGCTTGAGCGCTGTGGCGACGCTGGGGTATCTGGGGGTATTGCTGGGGCCGGGCTTCATCGGCCACCTGTCGCAGTGGACATCCTTGCACAGCGCGTTCTGGGCGCTGGCCACGGCGATGCTGGTGCTGGCGCTGCTGGGCCGGGCGGCAGTCAGCAGTGGCAAACAGGCGCCCTAGGGCGTCTGCCTTACCGGCATCACCTTTGCCTCAACCCACAGCGTTCGGGCGCATCGCCGCGTGCGGCGTGTCGTCCAGGTCACCGGTGTAGTTGCGGGTTTCCGGCATGCCCAACCAGACCAGCAAGAATGCCGCTGCAGCGATGCCGGCCAAGGTCAGGAAAGCGGCGTTGTAGCCTTCGCTCTGCACCACCAGCCCTGCCAGCCCGGGGCTCAGCGCAGCGCCCAGTCCGAACGCAGTCGACAACGCGCCGAGACTCACGTTGAAACGCCCGGTACCTTGGGTGAGGTCTTTGACCACGACCGGGAACAGTGCGCCGAGCACACCCGCACCGATGCCGTCGAGCAGTTGCACGCCCACCAGCCAGAAGGGGTTGTCTGAAAACACATACAGCGCCCCGCGCAGCGGCAGGATCAGAAAGCCCGCCAACAGCAAGGGTTTGCGCCCCCAGACATCGGCTTTCAACCCCACCAGCATGGCCACCGGCACCATGAGCAGTTGCGCCGCCACGATACAGGCAGAGGTCAATGGCGTGGCCAGGTGCAGGTTGACCTGCGAGAGCTTCTGGCTCACCAGCGGCAGCATCGCCGCGTTGGCCAGATGGAACAGCGCGCAGCAGATGGCGAAGGTCAGCAACGGCCGGTTACTCAGCAGTACGCGCAGCCCTGAGGGTTGATGTCGATCGCCTTCTGCAGCCGTGAAGCCGCGAGCGACGTCATGGTCGATAGCCTCAGCGCGGACCAGGCTGACGGCAAAGATGCTGCCCACGGTCATCGCCGCCATCAGGTAAAACACCACCACAGGCCCATAGAGCCAGGCCAGGCCACCGGCCAGCAGCGCCGAGACCGCATTGCCGGCATGGTTGAAGGTCTCGTTACGCCCGGTGCGGCGGGTGAACGCTTTGGGTCCGGTCAGCCCCAAGGAAATCGCGGCGATTGCCGGGGCGAACACCGAACCGGCCACGGCACTGACGGTCTGGGTCAGCGCCACGAGCGTGAAGGAGGTGACAAAGGGCAACAGCAGGCAACTGCCGGTGACCAGCAGAGCAGCGATCACCACGACCGTGCGCTTGGCACGGGTGCGATCGATCAGGGCGCCGGCCGGCGTCTGCGTGAGCAGCGCGGTGATGCCAGCCAGGCTCATCACCAGGCCAATGCTCGCCGGCTCCCACTTGTGCACCGCCAGCAGGTAAATGGCCAGGTACGGGCCGAGACCGTCGCGGACATCCGCCAGGAAGAAGTTGAGCCAGTCGAGGGAGCGCTGATCGCGACGGTACATGATGGGTCACATCCAGAGACAATTTCAGCATAGACCTAGCGCTCTGAGCGAACGTTCTCGACTGTTTATGAATATTCATGTGTGTCGATACAGGGCTTTCGGACTGCCGATCATCAGCGCTGCGGCCGGTTCACCTGCGCCAGCAGTGCGGGCAGGTCATTGGGCCAGACGGTGTCCTCGGTCATCAGCACCTCTTCGCGCGTCCACCAGCGGTGGGCGGCCAGCACCTCGACTTCCAACTCGCTCCAGTTCACGTTGGAAATGGTCGTCTGCGCCACCCGCACCACGAAGAACTGCTCGATCGCCCTGACCTGCTCGCCGCTGGGCAGGGTCATTTCGAAGCGTCGTTCGGCAATCGACTCGCCGACGTCGACCGCGTCGATGCCGGTCTCTTCCCACAGCTCACGTCGGGCGGCCTGGGCAAAATTCTCGCCTGCCTCCACCCCGCCCCCGGGGGTTGCCCAGCACGATGTTCCGGCCAAGACGCCGTGGTGATGAACGAAATGGAACAACAAGACCCGCTGCTGCGGATCGAGCACCAATAACCGGGCTGAGGGGCGTTCGCGCATGATGAGGGTCCTTGGCCACTGAAACAGGGCGTGCCCAGTTCAGACCCGGCACGTGTGAGCAGGGTTCAGCGACTGGATGCCGCGCTCGAGGGAGCATTCTGCGCCTGCGCAAGGTCCATTGCCTGCCTGTCGTCCATTTCTGGAGTTACCGATGCCCCGCTTGGGCTTTGCCTGCATGTACCGCCACCCCCACCGCAGCCATTCGGTGAAAGAACTCGAGACGATCGAACGCGTGTTCAATACCCGTACCACCACCTTGCGCTGGCTGTCCTCGGCCAGCGTCGAGGCTGCGCGAACCAAGCTGCTGGAACTGCTGCAACACAATCTGGACGCGCAACTGCGCTTGATCGACTACGTCGCCACCCTGCCCTGCGCGCTGCACATGCTGCGCCTGAGCAGTGACCTGCTGCCGCTGTACAGCCACCGCGACGTGGCAGCGTTCTACCAGGCCGCCGACATCCAGGCCGAGCTGCAACCGCGCTTCGCTGCCATCGGCCAGCGCGCACGCGCGGCCAACATTCGCCTGTCGTTCCACCCCGGTCAGTACTGCGTGCTCGGCTCGGACCGCCCCGAAGTGGTCGAAGCCAGCCTGGCGGAATTCGAGTACCACGCCGACATGATTCGCATGATGGGCTACGGCCAGCAGTTCCAGGACTTCAAATGCAACGTGCACATCGCCGGGCGCCTGGGCGCCGAAGGCGTGCGGGCCGTGTGGCCGCGGTTGTCGCAGGTGGCGCGTAACGTCATCACCTTCGAAAACGATGAGAAAACCTACGGCGTCGACGACTGCCTGGGGCTCGCTGACCTGGCCCCGGTGGTGCTGGACATCCACCACGCCTGGATTCACGAGAACGACTACGTCGCGCGCAGCGATCCGCGGCTGCCGCGCATCATCGACAGCTGGCGCGGTGTAAGGCCAGTGATGCACTACTCGCAACCTCCCGAACGTCTGCAGGAACTGGGTTTCACGGCTGAGCAGAAACTGGAGATTCCGGCCCTGCTGGAGGCGGTCAACAAGCGCGATCTGTACGGCCACAGCAACCTGATGTGGAACGACTGGACCAACCGCTACGCCCTGCAGTTCGTGGACGCCTTCGACATCATGTTCGAGGCCAAGCACAAGAATCTCGCCACGCTCGACTTCTACCATCGTTATATGGCCGATCCGCTATCGCCGGGCCAGGCGAGCTGCTAGGGTCTCCCCCTTTTTTCATCCACCAGGAAGGTTTTTACCCATGTTGCGTTCCCCACGATTCATCCTGCCCCTGTTGCTGGTAGGCGCCCTTGCGGCCTGCGGCAAGAACGACCGCGACGCGCAAATCGACGCACAATTTCCGCTCAAGCAAAACTACGAAACCACCATCGACAGCATCGTCCCGCCGTTCGGCGCAGCGCACCCGAATGTGCCGGTCGAGAAAATCAAGGAAGTGGTCCGTGAGCATTTCACGTTCGATGAATACCGCGACGACATTCACAAGCTCTACAGCGAAGAGCACTTCACCGACGCAGAATTCAAGCAGATCGCTCCACTGGTGCAAGACCCGGCCAAAGCCCAGCAGCTGGGCAAAACGCCGGAAACCAAAGCGATCGGTGAAAAACTCAACAACCTGATGATGCAGACCGCCACCGATCCGAAGCTGCGCGAGCAGGCCACGACGCGGGTCAAGGACATCAACGAAGAGCTGGGGAAGCTGGACGCGAAGTAATCGCTCCAGGCGTTGCCGCCAGGATGCTGCGGTTCGGTCAGGAGCGGCCGCTCAGCCGCCCTGGTTGGCCGAGATGGGCTTCAATCGCGCGTGATCGAGCGCCGCGTCTTGCTTGAGTGAGGGCGGCTGTGCCGTCCTTCCCGACTTGTGTGTTCGATGAAACAAGGGCCGCTTGCGCGGCCCCTGGCAAACGCTCTGCGTTTCAACGCAGGTTTACAGGCTTCAGGCGATAGCCGTGTCAACCAGCACTTGCGCTTCGGCCACCAGGCGTTTGAGATGCGCCTCGTCGATGAAGCTTTCGGCGTAGATCTTGTAGATGTCTTCAGTGCCAGAAGGGCGCGCCGCGAACCAGCCGTTGGCCGTCATCACCTTGAGACCACCGATGGCCTGGCCGTTGCCGGGCGCGTGGCTGAGGATCTGTTCGATCGGCTCGCCAGCCAGCTCGGTAGAGGTCACCTGCTCCGGTGCCAGCTTGCTCAACAGGCCTTTCTGACGCGCATCGGCCTTGGCTTCGACGCGGGTGGCATAGGGCTTGCCGAGTGCTTCGGTGAGGTCGGCGTACGCCTGGCTCGGGGTGCGGCCGGTGCGGGCGGTCATCTCGGCCGCCAGCAGGGCGGGGATCAAGCCGTCCTTGTCAGTGGCCCAGACCGAGCCGTCCTTGCGCAGGAACGACGCCCCAGCGCTCTCCTCGCCGCCAAAACCAAGGGTGCCGTCGAACAGGCCCTGGGCGAAATACTTGAAGCCTACCGGTACCTCGAACAGCTCGCGGCCCAGGCGTTGGGTGACGCGGTCGATCAGGCCACTGGACACCACGGTCTTGCCCACGGCAGCATCCTGGCGCCACTGCGGGCGGTGGCGGTACAGGTAATCGATGGCCACGGCCAGGTAGTTGTTCGGCGCCAGCAGGCCGTCGGCGGTGACGATGCCGTGACGGTCATGGTCCGGGTCACAGGCAAACGCCACGTCGAAGCGCTCGCGCAGGCCAATCAGGCCCTGCATGGCGTACGGCGAGGACGGGTCCATGCGGATCTGCCCGTCCCAGTCGACGCTCATGAAGCGGAAGGTCGGGTCGACCTCGGTGTTCACCACGTCCAGGTTCAGCTGGTAGTGCTTGGCAATCGCCGACCAGTAGCGCACACCGGCACCGCCCAGCGGATCGACGCCCAGGCGCAGGTTGGCACCACGAATCACGTCGAAATCGATGACGTTTTCCAGGTCTGCGACATAGTGGCTGATGTAGTCGTGGCGTTGCGTGGTGGGCGCCTGCAGTGCCTGTTCATGGGCGATGCGCTTGACACCGGCCAGGCCTGCTGCCAGCAGTTCGTTGGCCTTGGCTTCGATCCACTTGGTGACATCGCTGTCGGCCGGCCCCCCATTGGGTGGGTTGTACTTGAAGCCGCCGCTTTGCGGCGGGTTGTGCGAAGGCGTGATCACCACGCCATCGGCCAGGCCGTCGCTGCGACCGCGGTTGTAGCAGAGGATGGCGTGGGACACTGCCGGGGTCGGCGTGTATTCGTCGTCCTTGGACAGCCTCACCTGCACGCCGTTGGCAGCCAGCACCTGCAGCGCGCTGGCCGCGGCCGGGGCGGACAGTGCGTGGGTGTCGGCGCCGATGAACAGCGGGCCGCTGATGCCGTTGGCCTCGCGGTACAGGCAAATGGCCTGGGAAATGGCCAGAACGTGATCTTCGTTGAAGCTCAGCTCCAGCGAGGTGCCGCGGTGGCCCGAGGTGCCGAAGGCGACTCGCTGGCCGACGATGGCCGGGTCTGGGTGCCCCGTGTAGTAAGCAGTCAACAGGCGCGGGATATCAACCAATACGCTGGCCGGAGCCGGCTTGCCTGCCAATGGACTGAGCGTCATGCAAGAACCTCGAGATCAACGAATGTTAGGGTTAGGCGCTGTACGAACACGGCCGCGCGATGCTCAGGCCTTGCTGAGCACGGCGCCCGACTTCTGTTCGTACAGAGCCTAAGAGCCCGTAGTGTACGAAGAGTTGCAGTGCCAGGCGATGGGCTGCACGGATTATTCCGTGGCGTACTGCCACCAGGCAGGAAACATCTGTTGGACGCGAGGCTCGGCAAAGCGCTCGTCGATCAGCAACAGCACACCGCGATCCTGATCGCCACGGATCACTCGGCCGGCAGCCTGGATCACCTTGCGCACACCCGGGTACAGGTAGGCATAGTCAAAGCCTGCGCCGTACTGGCGGTGCAGGCGCTGCTTGAACTGCTCATTGACCGGGTTGACCTGCGGCAAGCCCAGGGTGGCGACGAACGCGCCAATCAGCCGCGTGCCCGGCAAGTCGACCCCTTCGGCAAACGCGCCGCCCAATACCGCGAAACCGACCCCACGGCCATCGGCCACGAAGCGCGCCAGGAATCCCTCGCGCGCCGCTTCATCCATGCCTGCTGCCTGCGACCAGCTGGGAATCGCCGGGTGCTGCTCGGCCAGGTGGGCCGCCACCTGCTGCAGGTATTCGAAGCTGCTGAAGAACGCCAGATAGTTGCCCGGCTGACGCTGGTATTGCTCGGCAATCAGCGTAGCGATCGGCGCGACCGACGCTTGGCGCTGGTGATAGCGGGTCGACACCTGGCTGACGATGCGCACCTGCAGTTGCTCGGCCTGAAACGGCGCCTGCACATCGAGCCAGGCCGTGTCAGCCGGCATGCCCAGCAGGTCTCGATAAAACTGCTGCGGCCCCAGGGTTGCGGAAAACAGCGTGACGCTGCGCGCAGCGCGCATGCGCGGCCCGAGCAGACGCGCCGGCACCACATTGCGCAGGCACAAGGTCGCCAACCGGCGCTTGCGCGGGCCGGTACGCTGGGTAATGTCGAACAGGTAGTGCTCATCGAACAGCTCCGCCACCCGGCTGAACTGCAAGGCATTGAAGTAGAACTGCAGCAGTGCCGGATCGATCTGCGTGGGGGTCAGTTCCAGACGCTCCTGCACCTGGCCGAGGAACTGCTGCAACGTGCGCAGGAACGCCTCGGGCACCTGATCGCTGGCCTGATACGGCGCCACTTGGGCCTTGTACAGCGCGTTCCACTGGCGGTTGAGGCGCTCAAGCACCTTGTCCAGGCCGGCGGGAGGGCTTTGCCGCAGGCTCATCAGTTGGCCCTGGTCGAAGCTGGCGCTGTACATCTGCCGGCCACGCTCGACCAGGTTGTGGGCTTCGTCGACCAGCACTGCCACGCGCCACTGGTTGGCCTGGGCCAGGCCGAACAGCAAGGCGTAGGCGTCGAAGTAGTAGTTGTAGTCGGCGACCACCACATCGACCCAGCGGGCCATCTCCTGGCCCAGGTAGTACGGGCACACCCGATGCTCAAGGGCGACCTCGCGCAGCCCCTGCTGGTCCAGCAGGGTCCGTTGACCGGCCGCTTCACGGGCCGCCGGCAACCGGTCATAGAAACCCTGGGCCAATGGGCAGGACTCGCCATGGCAAGCGCTCCCAGGGTGCTCGCAGGCTTTGTCGCGAGCGATCAGTTCCAGGGTACGCAAGCCAGGCTGGGCGCTCGCCTGCTGGATCTGTCGCAGGGCATCGAGGGCCAGCTTGCGCCCTGGGGTCTTGGCGGTGAGGAAGAACAGCTTGTCCAGTTGCTGCGGCACCATGGCCTTGAGCAGCGGAAACAGCGTGCCAAGCGTCTTGCCGATGCCCGTGCTGGCCTGGGCCAGCAGGCAGCGGCCGGTGCTGACGGCCTTGTACAGGGTCTCGGCCAGCTGGCGTTGGCCCTGACGAAACTGTGCATACGGGAACCCCAGTGCCTGCAAACCCTGATCGCGCTCGATCAGGCGCCGTTCCTGGGTCTGCGCCCAGGCAAGAAAGCGCTGACATTGCAGTTCGAAGAACTGCTGCAGCTCGGCTGCGCTGTGGGGCTCGCTGATGAGGATCTGGTGGTCACTGTCGACCTCCAGGTAGACCAGCGTGACGTCGATCTCGCTCAGTTGGCGACTTTGGCAGAGCAACCAGGCATACACCTTGGCCTGGGCCCAATGCAGTTGACGGTGGTTCGCGGGCTGGCGGGCGAGATCACCCCGGTGGGTCTTGACCTCCTCCAGGCGATTGCGCACCGGATCATAGCCATCGGCGCGCCCGCGCACCTTGAGGCTCTGGTACTCACCCGCCAAGGGCACTTCCGACTCGTAGTCAGCGCCACGACTGCTGGCCACACGGCGATGGCCTTCGATACCTTCCTGGGCGGTCGGTGAAGGCGTGAAGCGCAGGTCCAGATCGCCAACCTTGGCGCTGAACTCACACAGCGCCCTCACGGCCACGCTATAGCTCATGCCGCCTCGCGCCAGCGCACATGACAGACCTCGACCGGCAGGCCGTGCTGTTCACAGAACGCCAACCAGCGCAGTTGGTTGTCTTGCAGGCGGTCGCCCGGGCCCTTGACCTCGATCATTCGGTAGCGGCCCTGCTCGGGCCAGAACTGGATGAGGTCCGGCATGCCGGTGCGGTTGTTGCGAATGTCCTGCAGCAGGCGCAGGAAGCAGGCTTGCAGATGCGCCGGCGGCAGGCAGTGCAAGGCTTGTTCGAGCAGCGTCGGGGTCAGGACCTGCCACACCACGAACGGTGATTGCAGACCATATTTGCTGGTGAAGCGCTCAGGGATCACCTGCCGGTAACTGCCGTCGGCCAGTTGCTCGAGGCAACGGTCGAACTGCGCCTGGCGGCGCAACTGGAAATCAGCGTCGTGCAGATCTTGCGGAGCACTCTGGAACGGGTGGAAGAATGCGCCGGGTATGGGTGCGAACACGGCCTCCCAGCACAGCAGGCCGAACAGGCTGTTGAACAGTGTGTTTTCGACGTAATGCACCTCGCCTCCGCCCTCCAGCAGGTGCTGGCGCACGGCCCGCTCCACCCCCAGGCTCGCCAGCTCGCGGGGCAGCTCCAGCTCGAGGGTGCTGACCGCGCGGGCGCGTCGACGTGGCTGAGGTGGGCCGCCGAGCTTGCGCACCAGCCTCGGTACCATGCGCTCGCAGGCTTGCGCTTCGAGGGCATTGGCCGGTGCGGCAGCCATCTGGCTGGCCAGCTCGAACGCCGCCTGCCACTGCTCGCTGCGCTCATGCACACGCACTTGCCGAATGCGCGACTCGGCGTGGCCGCAATCCTGATAGACCGCCAGTGCCAGTGGCCAATCGGCCAGGCGCTCGCACTGCTGGCCGACCTGGAACAACAGCCGTGAGCGGCGTCGCTCCAGCCAGGGGTTTTCAGCGTGCAGCCCTTGCAAGGTGGCCAACAGTTGCGCCGGGGCGGCGCCGGCCTCCAGGTGCTCCGCGCACTGATGCAGGGCCATGGCCAGCGCGACCTCGCTGCGCTGGCGCAAGGCGCGCGAATCCGCGCAGAACGCCACTTGCTCGAAGCGCAGCAGGCCCATGTCGGCCAACACGAACTCTGACCAGTCCTGATACAGGTTGCCGAAGAACAGCAAACGCAGGCGATCGCACAGCGGCTGCAGGCACCAGTGGACGATGGCAACGGGGAAACCGGGCAACCACTCGGCCAGGGGTCTGGGGAGCAATTGCAGTTCAGCCAGCTCGGTCATCAGTTGCGACTTGGCTGCGCGAGGCTGCTTGAGCAGATGCGAAAACCCCTGGGCCAGTTCGTCCTTGCGCAGCAGTGCGCCCAACTGCTCGACGCTGAGCGGCGCGTCATCGCGCACCCAACCCTGTGTCAGCAAGGGCGCAAGCGCCGCATGGGTGCAGCCGATTTCGGCGTACGCCAGCCGATCGGTACGAAACAGCTCGCCCTTGCGCATCACCATACGCACCAGCAAGGCCTGAGACGCCGGCGCAAGCTCGGCGAAACCGCGGATGAACGCCTGCTCTTCGTCGTCCAGCAGGTCCACATAGCGCAGCTCGACCCACGCCAGGACTTGGCGGAAGTTGTGCAGGTAGTAAAACGGGTCTTCGACGGAATGAGCGATCACAGGAAACAGGCCGGGCAGCGCAGACAGGGGTACTGTTTATACATACAGATAGCCCTTGGTGACAAGGGCCGTAGATCGGATCGACTCAGGCCATCGCGCTGGCAACGTGCAGCGCCCGATGAATGCCCGATCCCCGTCATGGGTGGCCGGCCGTTCAGTGAACCGTCGCTCAAGGCTGGGGCAGTAGCTTGTAGGTTTCGCCGTCATAACGCAGCACCGGCATACGCGTTCCTGGGCCGGCGATTTCGATGTCGGGCCAGCCATCCACGCCCCGATGCGGCAGAAACTGCGGCGTGCCCTCGCCGCTGGCCACCTGCCGCCATGCACCGTCGGCATGTCTGGTAACGATGAAAAAGCCTTGCCCAGTGAAGCCATAACACAGCGTGCTGCCTTCGGTGATGATCGCGTCGAGACGCCCATCGCCGTTCAAATCCTTTACGACTTCCATGCTAACTGGCTCGTAGCTGTCGTAGCTCTCGGCTTCCAACTGGCAGTCTGTGGGCTCATCATCGAAACCCGCTGCGGCGAAGGCCTTGATCTGCTCCGCACGGGGCAACGCTTCGCGTGTTTCAGAGGTATCGGCCCGTACTGGACAAACGCTTAGCAGCGCGCATAAACCGAGGGTCAACCGTGTTGTCATGAGTTACTCCTTGAATTCATCTGCCGTTGCGCGACAAGCGCGTCGGCTCCGCCGGCGCCATGAAGGATTTTGCAACATTCTCGCGTCACACCCGCTATCGTTTCCCCTGCATATTCGCCCATTTCCAGCAGAGTGATGTCCCGATGCCTTGGTTGAAACGTTTGATCGCGGTGCTGTGCCTGATCGTGCTCGCGGCACTTGCCCTGAGCTTGCACTATTACCTGCCGCGACACGAAGTGGTGCGGGTCACCGGGGTCGAGGTCAAGCGCATGGACGCTGACGGCGTGATCAACGCCGAAAACCCGGCCGATGGGCCGACCCGTGACGTGTACTTCATCAATACCGTCAGCAACGACGCCGCGCGCGAGGTAGCGGTGTACCGCAATGAAGACACCCGATGGGGCTTCCCCTGGTACTTCAAGTTCGACAGCGCCGACCTGCAGGCCATGGCGCAAGACTATTCGCGCGATGCCAATCAGCTCGTGGTGATCCGCTATTACGGCTGGCGCGTGCAGATGTTCTCGATGTTCCCCAACATCACCAATGTCCAGGCCACCAGCAGTCCAAGCGCACCCTTCCCCCTGTTCAACACACTGTTCTTCACGATCGTGCTGCTGATCGTGCTGTCCATCACCTTGGCTGTGCGCAATCGGCTGCGTCGTCGCCACCGGCCGCTGGCGCCCAGCTCGCCGCAACGCTGAGCGTGGTGTTTGCCGGCCCGTGCGCTGCGTCGCGCAGGGTCGGCCACTGCCCTGCCCTGTTTCCAGCCTGAATGAGGACGCCGCATGCAACTTACCCAAGGTCAGCGCCTGCCGCTGTCCACCCTCGGCCTTGCCGAGCGTCTGAGCGTTACCGTGACCATCGATTCACGCCATGAAATCGACTTCGCCTGCTTTGGCCTCGACAGCCAGGGCAGGCTTTCCGACGATCGCTTCATGGTCTTTTTCAACCAGCCCAGCGCACCGGCCGACGCCATTCGCCTGCAGGGCCCAGGCCAGTTCGAGATCAACCTGGCAGCGCTGCCCGCCAGCATCGATCGGCTGGTGTTCACGGCCGCCATCGATGGCGACGGCGCCATGAACAGCATCAGCGCCGGCCGCTTCAACGTGGCAAGGCCGGGCCAGCCGAACGCGGCCACGTGTGCCTTCGGTCCGGGCACCTTCAGCGTCGAGAAAGCCATCATGGTGGCTGACCTGTATCGCAAAGGCGGCGAATGGCGCTTGCTGACCAACCTGCAAGGGTTTGGCGAGGGTCTGGGCGCGCTGGTCCGGCACTTTGGTGGCGAGGTCCTCGATGAGCCTGCCCCTGCCGCGTCTGCCATCCCGGCCACCGTATCGCTGGAGAAGAAGGTGGCCGCCGCCGCTCCGGCGCTGATCAGTCTTGCCAAAAAAGCTCAGGTCAGCCTGGAGAAAAACAACCTCACTCAAGTCCGCGCCAAGGTCGCGGTGGTGCTTGACGCCTCAGGCTCGATGAACGGCCAGTACAGCAAGGGCCGGGTGCAGGAAGTGCTCGATCGGTTGATTCCCTTGGCGGTGGCGTTCGATGACGACGGCGACCTCGACGTCTTCGCTTTCGGCGCCAAGCCCGTCCAACTCTCGCCCGCAACCCTCTACAACTATCAGGACTACATCGCCACCGATCAGGGCGGCTGGCGCAAATGGAATGTGGGTGCGCGGGTCAATGACGAGCCCAAGGCTATGCGCCTGGTCATGGACTATTACCGCCAGGCGGGCGACAAGACCCCGGTGTACATCCTGTTCGTCAGCGACGGCGGCGTACATGAAAACCGAGCCATCACACGCCTGATGATGGAAGCCTCCAGCCAACCGTTCTTCTGGCAGTTCGTGGGCCTGGGAGGATCGAGCTACGGCATCCTGGAAAAACTCGACGACATGGACGGTCGGGTGGTCGACAACTGCAACTTTTTCGCCATGGACGACCTGCACGATCTGTCCGAGGAGGTCCTGTACGATCGGCTGATGGCGGAGTTCCCCAGCTGGCTGCGTGAAGCGAAAGCAAAGGGCATCATTGCCTGAACGAAAAAAACCCCTGCAAGCAGGGGTTTTTCATTGCATCCAGCGTTAGCCGATGCTTACACCATGGGCTTCAGCCAGCGGCTTCAAGCCACCGGCAAAGCCTTGGCCGATGGCCTTGAACTTGAACTCGTCGTTGTGACGATACAGCTCACCAAAGATCATCGCCGTTTCGGTCGAAGCATCTTCGCTCAGGTCATAGCGCGCCAGCTCTTTGCCGTCCGCCTTGTTGACCACGCGGATGTAAGCATTGCCGACCTGACCGAAGCTTTGCTTGCGGGTTTCGGCGTCGTGGATGGTCACGGCGAACACCAGCTTCTTCACTTCCTGCGCCAAGCCGGTCAACTTGACGTTGACCTGCTCGTCATCACCATCGCCCTGACCCGAGCGGTTATCGCCCAGGTGTTCGATGGAGCCGTCGGCCGAGGTCTTGTTGTTGTAGAAGATGAAGCCGGTGTCATTCAGCACCTTGCCGCTTTCACCCACTACGAACACGGAGGCGTCGAGGTCGAACTCGGCGCCGTCGGTGACGCGAGCGTCCCAACCCAGGCCGACCGTGATCTCGGAAAGGCCGGGGGCCTCTTTGGACAGCGAAACGTTACCGCCTTTGCTCAGGCTGACTGCCATGGGGTGTGTTCCTTTTAGAGAGGTTGGGGATCAGAACGCCAGACCGAAGCTGGTTGCCACAGCCTTCAGGCCGCCGGCATAACCCTGGCCGACTGCGCGGAATTTCCACTCGCCGTTGTTACGGTACAGCTCGGCAAAAATCATCGCGGTTTCGGTAGAGGCGTCTTCGGCCAGGTCGTAGCGCACTACTTCGTTGCCATTGGTCTCGTTGACGATGCGGATGAACGCACCCCCTACCTGGCCGAAGCTCTGCCGGCGCGCTTCGGCGTCGTGGATGGTCACGGTGAACACGATCTTTTCGACGTCAGCCGGTACGCGGCTCAGGTCGACCTTGATCACTTCATCATCGCCGTCGCCAGCGCCGGTGCGGTTGTCACCGGTGTGCTCGACCGAGCCGTCGGTGCTCTTGAGCTGGTTGTAGAAGATGAAGTCGGCTTCGCTGCGCACCTTGCCGTCGGCCTTGAGCAGGAAAGCGCTGGCATCGAGGTCGAACTCGGTGCCATCGGTCGCGCGCGGATCCCAACCCAGGCCCACGATGATCCGGGTCAGGGAAGGATCGGTCTTGGTCAGGCTGAGGTTGCCACCTTTGGAAAGGCTGAGTGCCATTGGACTAACTCCTTGTGGTTTTACCGAGGTTTCACTTGGTTTCAGCCGGTGCTTCGTCCTTTGCAGGGAAGATCACACTGGCGATGATACCGATGACCAGCGTCACCATGACGATGAGCAGGCTGGTGTTTGGATCGATGGTGTAGCCATGGTGGAACATGTGGTCGGTAGCGTTGAGCGCCAGTTTCAGGGCAATGAAGAACAGCAAGGCGATGACGGCCTTCTCCAGGTGCACCAGGTAGCGCTTGAGCGCTTCGAGCACGAAATACATGGTCCGCAGGCCGAGAATGGCGAACAACATGGCCGAGTAGACGATCAGCGGCTCACGGCTCACGGCGATCACCGCTGGCACCGAGTCGAAGGCGAACAGCACGTCGGACACTTCCACCACCACCAGGCAGAGGAACAGCGGCGTGGCGAACAAGCCGCCTTTGGCTGCCAGGCTCATGCCCTTGTTTTCAGGCTTGAGTACCTCGGCTTCCAGCTCCTTGCGACGCACGAAGAAGTGGTTGCCGTGCAGCTTCGGCCAGACCGGGAACAGCATCTTGGCGAAGCGGTAGGCGATGTGCTTGGAGTAGTCCTCCTCCTCTTCGTCGTCCCCGCCGCTTCGCAGCATCATGATCGCGGTCCACGCCACGATGATGGCGAACACCACTTCTACCCACGGGCCGAACGCCAGCAGGCCCGTACCGATGGCCACGAACACGCCGCGAAACACGATGGCGCCGATGATGCCCCAGTACAGAATGCGATGGCGCAAGCCGTCGGGCACCTTGAACCAGGCGAAGATCGCCATGAAGACGAAGAGGTTGTCGACGCTGAGCACTTTCTCCAGGGCGTAGCCGGTGACGAACAGGCTGGCGACCTGGGCGCCGTGGTGGATGTAGAGGAAGCCGGCGAAAGCCAACGAAATGGCGATCCAGAATATCGACCACACCGACGCATTCATCAGGGTGATCTGCTTGTCACCACGGTGCGTGACCATGTCCAGCAGCAGCGCGCCAACCGCGATGCCAATGAAGACCGCCATGGTCAGCGGGGGAAAACCGATATGGGTAGCTTCCACAGTTGTTTACCTTAGAGTTCGAAGTCAGCCGGGTTGAGCCCCAGCTCCATGCAGATCTGGCGGCACGCCGCCCTTTCCTTCTCGTCGAAATCACCGTCCGAGGCACCGATTGCGCAGGTCACCCGCACCAGCAGGCGCGCTGCACTTTCGTTGTCCTTGATCCGGCCGATGACTTTGAGTGCTTCAGCCTGACCAATGTGCTGATCGAATTCGAGCTTGGCCACCGCATCGTTGAACACGGCCAGCACGTCGGTCAGGCTGAATACCTTGAGTTCAGGTGAGTTGTTCAGAAAAGCAACCATCTTCTGCTTTTCTTCAGGCCCTGCACCGTTGCTCGCCAGCGCGACCATGGCACTGGCATTGGAGACCGCCTCCATGAACTTGCGATTCTTGTGCTTGGCCACTTCGGTGGTCAGGGATTCACGGGCTTTAGCCGCGTTGGTTTTGAGCCATGCCAGCATGGGTGTCACCTCGACATGCGGGACCAGGCCCGCGAAAAGAGTACTTACTTCGAGCCCGCGCTCCAGCGCATGCCCCAGTTGTAGGCCTGGTCCATCGGTGCTTGCGAGCGGTGGAAATCGACCCGCCGCGTGACCTTGACCGAGCCACCGTCATTCTCCAGCAAGGCAATGGCGCAGCAACCCAGGCGCCCGCCCTCTTCGTTCAAGCGCACTTCGATCTCCGGCTGGCCGGGGACGAAGATGGTGGCCACCCCATCAGTTTCGGTCCAGTTCGGCGCACCTTCGTAGATGAAGGCATAGACCAGAATGCGCCGCACCTCGCTCCAGCGATCGCCATTGATGTGCAACCATTCACCGCCGGACACGGAGCCGGTACGGTCGTCACCCATCAACTGCACGTAGGGTGCGTCACGCAGCGAACCGAATGCATTGCCCAAGGCCTGCACCACCCCCTTGTCGCCATTCTGCAACTCGAACAGGCAACCGACATCGAGGTCGATGGACTTGCTGCGGCCAAAGAACCCGCTCTTGCCCTTGTTCCAGTTGAGGTTGACCCGTATCTCGCCAAAGCCGCCGGCCTTCTTGTCCAGGCTGATGGAGGTGCGGGTCTTGTCCAGGGTGATCTTGCTCAGGCTGACACTGGGCTTGGGCGCCGGCCCCGCTGCGGGGGCCGGCGCCG
>NZ_DAMCCR010000051.1:0-12173 GCF_032058845.1 Pseudomonas sp.
TGGCTGGCGCGGCAGCGGCGGCAGGCGCCTGGGCTTGCGGCGCGGCGGCCTTGTCGTCCTTGCTTTCACCGCAACCGGCCAGGGCAATGGCAATGGCCAACAGACTGGCGGAGGCCAGAGGCATACGAATCATTATTGGTTTTCCTGCGTCGTGGGTTGGACAGGTGTGCCAAGGGCACGCGAAAACGCAACATCATGCGAAAGATTTGCATTCTCTGTAAAGGGTTGGCATGTAATTGCCAGTAACGGTCGGCCGCAGTTGGGAGTTTCATCCAAAGCCTAGGGCAGCGACACCTGGCTGCGGCGCATCTGCCGCAAAAATGCCGTGAGCTCGCGGGCGGGCAGGGGTTTGCTGTAGTGGTAGCCCTGACCCTCGTGGCAGCCCTGGGCAATGATGTAGGTCTCCTGCTCGACGGTCTCCACCCCTTCGGCGATCACCTGCATGCCCAGGCTCTTGCCCAGCTGGATGATGGCGCGAACGATGGTGGCGTCGTCGTCATCGTCGAGCAGGTCCTGAACGAAACTCTTGTCGATCTTGATCTTGTCCAGCGGCAGTGACTTGAGGTAGCTGAGCGAGGAATAACCGGTGCCGAAATCGTCGATGGCGATCATCGCCCCGGAGCGGCGCAGGCTCAGCAGGTGCTGGGCGGCGGTGCTGATGTCTTCCATCAGGCCGGTCTCGGTCACCTCCAGTTCCAGGCTGCGCGGTGGCAGGCGATAGCGCTGCAGCAGGTTGTTCACCACCCGCGGCAACTCGCTGTGGTGCAACTGCACGGTGGACAGGTTGACCGCCATGCGCAGCTCGGCAAAGCCCAGGTCGTGCCATTCGCGCAATTGCCGGCAGGCCTGGTCGAGCACCCATTCACCGATGCTGATGATCGAGCCGTTCTGTTCGGCCAGGGGAATGAACTGGTCGGGCGGCACCAGCCCCAGTTCCGGGTGCTGCCAGCGCAACAGCGCCTCGACCCCGACTACCTGGTGGTCCTGGTAGCTGATCTGCGGCTGGTACACCAGAAACAGTTGCTGGCGCGGCAGGGCGTCACGCAGGTCTTTGTCCAGCTCGCGGCGCCGGCGCATTTCGCTGTCCACGCTGGCGATGTAGAACTGATAGCGGTTGCGTGAGCGCGCCTTGGCCAGGGTCATGGTCTGCTCGGCTTTTTGCAGCAGCTTCTCGGTGCTGTCGCCATCCTCCGGGAACAGGGTGATGCCCACCGTGGCGCGCAGGCGAATCTGCTGATGATCGAGGTCGAACGGCAACTCCAGGTCATCGAGGATCGACTGGGCCAGTTCGGCGGCCTCGTAAGGCTGCTCGATGTTGGCCTGGACCAGGGCGAACTGGTCACCGCCGAGCCTGGCCAAGGCGCCCAGGCGACCGCTGTGGGCGCGCAACCGATCGGCCAGGGCCAGCAGCAACTGGTCACCGACCTGGTAGCTGAACTGCTCGTTGATGCTCTTGAAGTCATCCAGGCCCACACACAACACCGCGACCCGGTGCTGCAGGCGGCTGCCGTCGACGAGGATCTTGTCCAACTGCTGCTGCAGTTGCTGGCGGTTGGGCAGGCCGGTGAGGAAGTCGTACTGGGCCATGCGCTGCAGGCTGTTTTCGGCTTCATGGCGCAGGTGGGTGTTGCGTTCGATGGAGGCCAGCAGCTGGTTGGCGGTGTCGACCCAGATGCCCAGTTCGTTCTTTTCATGGCCCTTGAGCGGCGGAATCTGGTGCTGGCTGGGGCGGTCAGGGTTGATCTGCGTGAGATGCTCGATGATCTTCGACAACGGCTTGGTCAGCAGCCAGTGGTAGACCAGGTACAGCACCAGGCCCATGGCCAGGGCGCGCAGTACGCCGGCGATGAAGATGATCACCGCATTGATCAGGAAGGCCTCGCCGTAGGCGGCCGTATCGAGGGTGATGTTGAGGTCGCCGTAGTACTCGCTGTAGGGGCCGCGGCCCACCAGTGATGTGCTGAAGGTGCGTTCCTGGCCGAGGATCAGGTCGGTCAGCCAGCGCATCGACATGTCCTGCAACGGACGGTTCTTCTCGGCCAGCAGGGTTTCATTGGGGTGGCCGATGGAGGCCATGCGCACGGACTTGTCCTGGAACAGCCCTTCCATGACCTGCATGCCCATTTCCCGGTCCAGGCTGTACACGGCCTGGGTGGAAGGGTCACGGAACATGTCGAGGATGCGTTGCGCGTCATCACTGACGGCCTGACGCGTCTTGTAGGCGTCGTAGACGATCTGTGCACAGCTGAGGACAACGCCGACGCCCAGCGCCGAGAGCAACACGACCCTGAGCAGCTTGATCGTCAAGCTATGCCGAAATTCCAGCTTCAATGGGGTTTCCTTAGTCCATGCGCCTGGCGGCATTCTGCCAGCAACCTGGGTATCGCACTATTGCCTGGATGCCATACCCGCTACGACCGTGTCGAACGCGAATCGTCTCGTACTGTATCGGTTCTGCATGCGCGCGACTTGAATCTGCTCCAACAGGTTTCAGACCTATCATGGTAGCGCTGTCTATTCAGTCGGCAAGGCAGACACCCCATCGAATGGATAAAAAAAACCCGGCATTGGCCGGGTTTTTCGCTCAAGGCAGGCTGAGTGATCAGGCCTTGAAGGTATTGCCTTCGAACTGCTGGGCCACGAAGTCCCAGTTGACCAGGTTCCAGAACGCCTCGACGTACTTCGGACGCACGTTGCGGTAGTCGATGTAGTAGGCGTGTTCCCAGACGTCGCAGGTCAGCAGCGGGGTGTCGCCGGAGGTCAGCGGGCAGCCTGCACCGATGGTGCTGGCCAGGGCCAGGGAACCGTCGGCTTTCTTGACCAGCCAGCCCCAGCCGGAGCCGAAGGTGCCAACGCTGGTCTTGGTGAATGCATCCTTGAACTCGGCGAAGGAGCCGAAGGCGGCATTGATGGCATCGGCCAGCGCACCGGTCGGTTCGCCACCGGCGTTGGGCGCCAGGCATTCCCAGTAGAAGGAGTGGTTCCAGATCTGTGCTGCGTTGTTGAACACACCGCCCGAGGAGGTCTTGATGATCTCTTCGAGGGACTTGTTCTCGTATTCGGTGCCCGGGATCAGGCCGTTCAGGTTCACGACATAGGTGTTGTGGTGTTTGTCGTGGTGAAACTCCAGGGTTTCCTTGGAGATGTGCGGCTGCAGGGCATCATGGGCGTAGGGCAGCGGCGGCAATTCAAAAGCCATGGTTGATTCTCCTCATTCGGGTCTGGTTTGCGGTGTACGCAAGGCCGATCACGGGCGGCCTTATCGCGTCGGCGGGTCTTTACCCTTTGCGACGCAAGCGGCCGATCATAGCACCGGCCCTTACGCATAACCACGCAACAAGTATAGGGATTAGAGGTTCCTCGGCGCTGGCTCAGGCACGACCAGTGGCTGTCAGTTGAAGATCAGTTGAAGATCAGTTGCGCCGCCACCGCGAACATCATCACCGCCACCATCAGATCCAGCAGCCGCCAGGTGGTCGGCCGCGCCAACCAGGGTGCCAGCCAGGCGGCGCCGAGTGCCAAGGTGGAAAACCACAGCAACGAGGCACTCGCTGCACCCGCCACATAAGCGCCAGGCATGCTTTGCTGCGCGCCCAGCGAGCCGATCAACAGCACCGTGTCGAGGTACACATGCGGGTTGAGCAAGGTGACCGCCAAGGCGCTGAGCAGCACCGCCCGCCGCGAGCGTGCGCCCTGGCCCTGCTGGCGCTCCAGGCTCTGTGAAGAACAGGCGCTGCGCAGTGCCTTGATGCCGTACCACAGCAGGAACACCGCCCCGCCCCAGCGCGCCACCGCCAGCAGGGTCGGGTTGCTCATCAGTACCGTGGCCAGGCCGAACACCCCGGCCGCGACCAGTAGCACATCGCAGACGATGCACAGCGCGGCCACCGGCAGGTGGTGCTCGCGGCGCAGGCTTTGCGCCAGGACGAACGCGTTTTGCGCACCAATGGCCATGATCAGGCCAAGGGCGACCAGAATGCCGTTCAGATAGCTTTGCCACATGGCGGGAGTCTCCGGGGAAGTAGCCGAGCGCTGCATGTTTTTCGATCAGTCAGGCCAGTGCGGCGTCAGGTTGATGCGCGATGCGCTGGGCTGTTCGGATGTGCAACAGGAGTGGCCAGTGTGGGGCTGCGCGGGGTATAAGAAAAACCAATAAAGCTGATCAGGCATTAGAGGAATCGATGTTCGACTACAAGCTGTTGTCGGCCCTCGCGGCGGTGATCGAGCAAGCCGGGTTCGAGCGCGCCGCGCAGGCGCTGGGGTTGTCGCAGTCGGCGGTGTCGCAGCGGATCAAGCTGCTCGAAGCGCGAGTGGGCCAGCCTGTGCTGGTTCGCGCCACGCCCCCCGAGCCCACCGAGGTGGGCCGGCAGTTGCTCAACCATGTGCAGCAGGTGCGCTTGCTCGAACGCGACGTGCAGCGCCAGGTGCCGGCGCTGGATGAACACGGGGTGCCCGAACGCTTGCGCATCGCCCTCAACGCCGACAGCCTGGCGACCTGGTGGGCCGATGCCGTGGGCGCGTTCAGTGCCGAGCAGCAGGTGCTCTTCGACCTGGTGGTGGAAGACCAGAACGTCGGCCTCAAACGCATGCGCGCCGGTGAAGTGGCGGCCTGCCTGTGCAGCAGTGAACGGCCCGTGGCCGGCGCGCGCAGCCTGGCGCTGGGCGCCATGCGCTACCTCGCGCTGGCCAGCCCCGGCTTCATGGCCCAGCACTTTGCCCACGGTTTCGATGCGGCGCGCCTGGCGCGCACCCCAGGCATCGTGTTTGGCCCGGACGACTACCTGCAGCACCGCTACCTGGCCTCGCTGGGCATCGACGGCGGCTTCATGCATCACCTGTGTCCATCGTCCGAAGGTTTCGTGCGCATGCTCGAAGCCGGCATGGGCTGGGGACTGGTGCCTGAGTTGCAGGCCAGTGGGCAACTGGCGCGTGGCGAGTTGGTGGAAATCTGCGTCGGTACGCCGGTCGATGTGCCGTTGTACTGGCATCATTGGCGCAATGGCGGGCAACTGCTGAGCCAACTGACCGACCACCTGCGGCGCACCGCGTCAGTGGGGTTGGTGCCGTTGTAGGCGCGGGCAGCGTCAGTTGCATCTGAAATCTGGCAAGGCGGAGTCTTACATGCGAATTCTGGTTACGGGCGCGAGCGGTTTCATCGGTGGACGCTTCGCCCGTTTTGCCTTGGAGCAAGGCCTCGATGTGCGGATCAACGGCCGCCGCGCCGAGGCCGTGGCGCACCTGGTCAAGCGTGGTGCGCAGTTCATTCCGGGCGATCTGAGTAACGCCGAGGTCGCCCGACGCCTGTGTCAGGGCGTCGACATCGTGGTGCACTGCGCCGGTGCGGCGGGCACCTGGGGGCGCTACCAGGATTTTCATCAGGGCACTGTGGTGCTCACCGAAAACATCGTCGAAGGCTGCCTCAAGGAACACGTGCGGCGCCTGATATACCTGTCGTCGCCGGCGCTCTATGGGGATGGCAAGGGCCTGCTGGAGGTCAGTGAGGCGCACGTGCCCAGGCGCTTTCACACACCCTGTGCCGCCACCCGGCACGTGGCCGAGCAGAAGGTCTTCGGCGCCGGGGAGTTCGGCCTGGAGGTCGTGGCGCTGCGCCCCAGTGCGGTGATCGGCGCGGGTGACACGCGGCTGTTTCCGGCCTGGATCGAGCAGCAGAACAAGGGCCGCCTGGCGATCATCGGCAATGGTCTGAACACGGTCGACTTCACCAGCATGAGCAACCTCAATGAGGCCCTGCTGGCGGCCCTGTTCGTCGACACCCCAGCACTGGGGCAGGCCTACAACATCAGCAATGGTCAACCGGTGCCGCTGTGGGATGCGATCAACTACGTGATGCGCCAGCTGCAACTGCCCCAGGCCACGCGCTATCGCTCAGCGCGTACCGCTCACGTGCTGGCCGCGCTGAATGAAGTGGCGTGCCTGGCCTGGCCCGGCCGGCCAACCCCACGTGCCACCCGCGCCGCGGTGAAATACGCCAGCCGCGACTTTACCCTCGACACCAGCCGTGCCCGTCAGCAGTTGGACTACCGGCCGAAGGTCAGCCTGTGGAGCGGCCTTGACGAGTTCTGTGCCTGGTGGCGCGGCGCCTGAGCCGAACGGGGGCTTTTGTACGGCGCGTTGCACGTCGGCGCAGGTAGGCGCAGGCCTCGACATTGCGCCGCTTCTATGGCGTGCGCGATGCGCCCGGCTGTGCAGCGTGTAGCGGGCATCTGGGCTTATACTCCCGCCTTCACGCTCTTACCGTGGTTGACCTTCCCCATGCGCAACAACGAACCCGACGATTTCGACAACGTGCCGAGCCTGCGCGCCGGCACCCGTGACGACGATGAGCTGCTGCCTGCCAACGTCGCCCGCAGCCGTCAAAAGGCGGCGCGCCCAGCCAGCACCGGGCCACTGTGGGCGCTGCTGGGCGCCGCGTGCATCGCCCTGGCCGGGTTGGGCTGGTGGAGCGTGCAGCAGATTTCCCTGCTCGAACAGCAACTGGTCGCGACCCAGGAGTCTTTCGCGCGCATCAGCGAGGACGCCGCCGGGCGCCTGCAGGCGATCAGCGGCAAGGTGGCGGCCAGCGAATCGAGCGTCAGTACCGGCAGCGAGGCGCTCAAAGCGCAGTTGCAGCAGTTGCAGGCCAACCTGGCCGAGCAGAGCAAGCAGCAGCAAGGCGTGGCCGGCCAGGCCGGCGACCTGGGCAAACGCCTGGAGCAGGTGCTTGCCGACACCCGCCAGCAGCAACAGGCGGTGACCGAACTGCAAGGCCAGCTGCAGGCCCAGCTCAAGGCGGTGAATGGCGAACTGGCCACGCTGAAATCCGGGCAACAGGACGGTGGCAAGCTCGAAGGGCAGGTCAAGAGCCTCAGCACCGAGGTGGCCGCGCTCAAGCAGCAAGGCAGTCAAAAGGCGGCGATCGAGAGCCTGGAGCAGGATGTGCTGGTGCTCAAGAGCCAGGCCGACAATCGTCCTGCCAGCCCGAGCGCCAGTGGCGCTTCGGTGCAGGAATTCGATGCCTTCCGCGGCCAGACCACACGCACCCTGAACACCTTGCAGAGCCAGGTGCAGAACCTGCAGCAGCAGATCAACGCGCGGCCTTGAACGGGGCGCGTTAATCGCTGTAAGGGTGAGCAGGGCTATGCAGATTAGGCTGCTGGCTCGGCGGCGCAGTCCATCGCGACCGACCGGCCGCTCCGACATCGCCGCGCAGGCCTGCTGGCCGCGCGGCGGGGCGGCTGTTACAGGCGCGGGTAGTCGATGTAGCCGACCGGCCCGTGGCTGTAGAAGGTGTCACCGTGCGCCTCGTTTAGCGGAGCATCGCTGGCCATGCGCTCGGGCAAGTCCGGGTTGGCGATGTACGGCACGCCGAAGGCCACCGCATCGGCCGTGCCGCTGGCCAGGATGGCATTGGCGCTGGCCTTGTCGAAGCTCTCGTTGACGATGTACGGGCCAGCGAACGCGGCTTTGAGTTGCGGGCCGAGGCTGTCGGCGGCCTGCTTCTCACGCGAGCAGATGAACGCCAGGCCTCGCTTGCCCAGCTCGCGAGCCACGTAAGTGAAGGTTTCGGCGCGGGTGTCATCGCCCATGTCATGCAGGTCGGCGCGCGGCGACAGGTGCATGCCGACGCGACCCGCCCCCCAGACCTCGACCACGGCGTCGGTCACTTCCAGCAGCAGCCGCGCGCGGTTTTCGATCGAGCCGCCGTAGGCGTCCGTGCGCTGGTTGGTGCTGCTCTGCAGGAACTGGTCGAGCAGGTAACCGTTGGCGCCATGAATCTCGACACCGTCAAAACCTGCGGCCTTGGCGTTCTCGGCGCCCACGCGGTAGGCCTCGACGACATCGGCGATTTCTTCGGTTTCCAGCGCGCGCGGAGTGGGGAAGTCGGCATACGGACGCACCAGGCTTACGTGCCCTGCAGGCTGGATGGCGCTCGGTGCGACCGGCAGCTCACCGTTCAGGTAGAGCGGGTGGGAAATGCGGCCAACGTGCCACAGCTGCAGGAAGATGCGCCCGCCCGCAGCGTGGATGGCGCTGGTGACGTTGGTCCAGCCACGCACCTGCTCATCGCTCCAGATACCGGGCGTCTGTGGGTAGCCGACGCCCATCGGCGTGACCGATGTGGCCTCGCTGAGGATCAGCCCGGCGCTGGCGCGCTGTACGTAGTACTCGGCCATCAGGGCATTGGGTACACGGCCGTCTTCATCGGCGCGGCAGCGGGTCAGCGGGGCCATGATGATGCGGTTTGGCAACTCGAGGTCGCCCAGGGTGATGGGGTCGAACAGGGTAGTCATGGGGTTACCTTAAGTGATGGCGTGAAATGCGGGAGGCGGGCCGCTCAGAGCTGCTCGCCCAAGGTGCTGAGAAAGGCTTGTATGGTCGCTTCGTTGCGTTTGAAGAAATGCCACTGGCCGATCTTCTGGCTGCTGACCAGGCCCGCGCGCTGCAGCGTTGCCAGGTGCGCCGACACGGTCGACTGCGACAACCCGCAGCGCTGGTCGATCTGCCCGGCGCACACACCGTGCTCAGTGCTGTGATACTGCTCGGGGAACTGCGTGGCAGGGTCTTTGAGCCAGGCAAGGATGTCGCGGCGTACGGGATGGGAGAGGGCCTTGATGATTTCGTCGAGGTCGAGGGGCACGGAATCGCTCGCTTCGCTGTGCTGAATATCGGGAATGGACGAAATATAAATCGTTGCATTCCGATATGGAAAGAACCAATCGCTCCAAGTTCAAACCAAATCGCTATATCGGGTTATAACGATACGCGTGCTAAGCTGACGCCCCATGAACTACCTCGCCCATCTCCACCTTGGTGGCAACGCGCCCGAGCAATTGCTCGGAAGTCTCTACGGGGACTTCGTCAAAGGCTCGCTCGACGGCCGCTTCCCGCCCGCACTGGAACAGGCCATCCGCCTGCATCGGCGCATCGACTCGTTCACTGACAGCCACCCACTGGTGCTCACCGCCCTTGGGCGTTTCCCCCGGGCGCGGCGGCGCTTTGCGGGCATCGCGCTGGACGTGTTCTTCGATCACTGCCTTGCCCGCCATTGGGCCGACTATGCCGACCAGCCGTTGACGGTGTTCACCGGCGAGGTGTATCGCGTGTTGTTGGCAGAGCCTGCGCTGCCGCCACGCCTGGCGCGCATGGCGCCGTTCATGGCGGCGGACGACTGGCTGGCCAGCTACGAGGATTTTGCGGTGCTGGAGCCGGTGTTCAACGGCATTGCCCGGCGCTTGTCCAAACCTGAAGGGCTGCTGGGAGTGAGCGCTGAGCTGCGCACCCTGTATGCGCCGCTGATGGCGGATTTCCGGGCGTTCTACCCGCACTTGCAGGCGTTTGCCGCGCAGGTTCAGGCCGAGGCGGATCAGGCGTGGTCTGATCCGCCTTGAAAGCCGGGGAGGCTTCAGGGCAAGCCGCTGAGGCATCCTCGGGCAGGCGTTGCAGGTGAGACATTCCCAGCCAGGCGCCCCGAGCAACCTTCACCCGGCCCGGTTCAATAATTGCCTACCTGCGTCGGGCGTCACGACCGCTCAGGCCGCATGCGCCTGGGGCACCGTTACCGCGATCCAGTCAGGGCTGCCGAACAAGGTCTGCTGCACGGCCTGCTGGGCCTGGAAGGCCAGCACCGCGCGCTCCATGCCGACACTGGCAATCGGTTCGAGCAAGTGAATGTGCACCTGGCCTTTGGGCAGGGCAAACAGCCGCAGCAGGTGCGACAGCAGGTCGTCGTCGCCCACGAATGGCGCCAGCGGATCTCGCTCGCCGTCACGCCAGTATTCGATGGCCACCGGCTGGATCGGCGTGCCGCTGTCGATGGCGCCGGCCAGTAAACGGCCATGGAAGGTGCGCAGGGCGTGGCCGTTGCTGGTCGTGCCCTCAGGGAAAATGAGCAGCGGCCGGTGCGCAGTCAGTTGCTCGCCGATCTGCGTGCGCAGCCGTTGCGCATCACCGGCGCCGCGGCGCAGAAACAGAGTACCGGCCTTCGCCGCCAGCCAGCCGGCCACCGGCCAGTGGCGCACTTCGGCCTTGGACAGGAACGACAGCGGCGTGAGCATTCCCAGCAACGGGATATCGGTCCACGACACATGGTTGCTCAGCCACAGCATCGGCCGTTGCGGCACGCTGCCGGTGATGTGCACCTCGAACGGCAGGGCAGCGACCAGGCGCTGCATGAAGGCGCGCGTCCAGCGTTGTCGGCGTGTTTCCGAAGGCTGCAGGCCCAGGCGCTCAGCGATTGCGAAGGTGCTGGCCATGCTCATGCCCAGGGCGACGACACCCAGCAGCCGCACGACCCGCGCCGCGCGGCGCAGGCGGGCCATCACACGGCCGCCTTGAAATGACGGGCGTAGCGCGGGCAGAGGTCATCACGCTTGAGCAGGATGAACACGTCGGCCACCTGGAAATCTTCGTCCCAGCACGGCTCGCCGCAGATTTTCGCGCCCAGCCGCATGTAGGCCTTGAGCAGCGGCGGCAGCTCGGCAATGACGTTGCTCGGCACGGCCAGGGTCGGCAGCGGATTCTTTGGCTCGGCGCGCAGGTGTTCGTTGCACAGGTAGCGCTCGCGCAGGCGCTGCATCACCGCGTGGGCCTGAATGCCGCCGTCTTCCATGGAAATGCTGGCGCAGCCCATCAGGTAGCGATAGCCGCCCTCGTTGAGCACTTCGGCCAGTTCACTCCAGAGCACGGCAATGGTGCCGCCGTTGCGATAGCCCGGGTCGACGCAGGTGCGCCCAAGCTCGAGAATCGGCCCCTGCAGCTGGCGCAAGCCATGCAGGCTGAATTCCTCTTCGCTGTAGAAACGTCCCAGGCTGCTGGCGGCCTGGTGATCGAGCAGGCGGGTGGTGGCGACCAGCTTGCCGCTGTTCAGGTCACGCACGCCGATGTGCTGGCAGTGCGGGTCGTAGGCGTCGGTGTCCAGGCCGTGCTCGGCGCCCTTGAGGGTGGCCTTGAAGGTCTGGCTGAAGACACGGAAGCGCAGCGCCTGGGCTTCTTCGAGGGCAGCTGCGCCGATCAGGCGCTCGGCCTGCAGTCGGCGTTCGTTGTTGTTGTGAACGGGGCGAGCGATCCGATTCATTACGCGTCTCCATGGCCAGCTCAAGAGCCGGTCGGGCGGCTGTGTGTGGTCAAGCTCAGGCTAGGCAGGGGGGGTGTCACGCCCGTGAAGCTTTGGTGATGCTTGCGTGACAGCCGGCACGGGCGTTGCGCGCTGCAAATTGTCATCAATGGCTGGCAGGCTGGGGCGCAGGATCGGTCGACACGAGCGCGGTGCATGAAGGCAATGGGAGGGTGGTGGCTGATGGTGTGCCTGGGCGTGTCGTCGGCCTGGGCCGAGCCCTGGCCGGTGCCGACCTGGCAACGCGACCCCGTGGCGCTGAACTGGCAGGCGGTCGATGACTATGCCTTCGCTGCAGCGGGCAGCGAGGCTGCAGCCTTGCGTACCGATGCGCTGTTGATCGTGCGCGACGGGCGCATTCTGTATGAGCGTTACCGGGCCCCGACCGGCCCCGATACCGCCCACCTCACCTGGTCGGTGAGCAAAAGCGTGCTGGCCACGCTGCTCGGAGTCGCCTACGCGCAGGGCCGCTTCGCGCTGGACGACCTTGCTGCTCGCCATTACCCCGCGCTGGCGCCTCACAGCACGCTGCGCATGGCCGACCTGCTGCACTGGGCCAGCGGTCTGGACTGGCAGGAAGACTACGAGTACGCGCCGCTCAATTCCTCGGTCATCGCCATGCTCTACACCCGCGGCCACGCCGATATGGCCGCCTATGCCGCCGCCCGCCCTGCGGCTCATCCGCCGGGCGAGCGCTTTCTCTATTCCAGCGGCGACAGCAACCTGCTGGCTGCGACCCTGCGCGGCATGCTCGCGCCGGGCGATTACCCGCGCTATGCCTGGCAGGCGCTGTTCACCCCGCTGGGCATCGACAGCGCCGTGTGGGAGCGCGACGCGGCCGGCACCCTGGTCGGCTCCTCGTACCTGTACCTGAGCGCCCGCGACCTGGCGCGCATCGGCTTGCTGATGCAGCGCGAGGGGCGCTGGCAGCAACGGCAACTGCTGCCGAGCGACTGGATCACCTTCAACCGCACGCCGTTCATCACCGCGCCACTGCCCGCCGGCGAAGCCAACCCCGGTGGCCACTGGTGGCTCAACCAGGCACTGCCCGGCGCCGTGC
>NZ_DAMCCR010000051.1:12420-29976 GCF_032058845.1 Pseudomonas sp.
GGCTACGGCTACGGCTACGGCTACGGCTACGGCTACGGCTACGGCCACTGCCACTGCCACTACCAGGACCAGCCTGGCCAGGGCGGTGCCGGCTGGACACCGCGGATGAGGCGCCAAGGCGTGTCGGCAACGCCGTGGCCCCTCGGATTTGACGGCGCTCACCGCGATCCCCGCCCGGCTCAGCCGCGCTCACGGCGATGGTCCTGGCCCGGAGCGCCTGTATGAAACGTGCGCGCTGGCTGTTGCTGCCGGGGATGCTGATGCTGGCGCTGGCCGCCGCCTGGGCCTGGCAAGCGCGTCAGGCGCTGGCGGACTTCCCCGCTATCCTGCCGGCCTACTCGGCCAAGGAGTACTGCTCATGCCGCTTCGTCATGGGTTTCGAGGCGGCCTACTGCCGCGCCTACGTGAAGCAGTACCTGCCCCTTGACCGACTCGACGAAGACATCACCACGCACCGCGTCACTGCCGAAGGCCTGGGCCGTCGGGCGCAGGCGGGGTTGCAGGGGCCGGGCGAGGGCTGTCGCTTGCTGCCCTGAAGAGGGGCGGGTAATGTTGCGATCTTTTCGAGAGATTTCACATGCTCATCGTGCGCCGTCTGTTGCCTGCCCTGATCCTGCTGCTGTGCCTTCCTGCCCATGCCAACTGGCACCTGGATGGCGAGTCTTCGCGGCTGTCGTTCGTCACTGGCAAGAACGGTGCGGATGTCGATGTGCACCGTTTCCTGGTGCTGCACGGCTCGGTCGACCGGCAGGGTGCCGCGGGCCTGAGCATTGAGATGGACTCGGTCAGCAGCGGCACGCCGCTTCAGGATGAGCGCATGCGCGAGGGCCTGTTCGAGGTCCGCACGTTCCCTGATGCGACCGTCAAGACCCAGCTCGACCTCGCCCCGCTCAATGACCTGGCCAACGGTGCGCAGATCGAGCTGCGCCTGCCGGTCACCGTGACCCTGCACGGCAAGTCGCAGACCTACAATGCCCAGCTCCTGGCCACCCGGCTCGACGAGCGACGCTTTCAGGTCGTGACCCTGGAGCCGATCGTGCTGCACGCTGCTGACTTCGACCTGGCCACGGGCCTGGAGAACCTGCGCCGCGCCGCCAAGCTGGAGGCCATCAACCCCACAGTGCCGGTGAACGCGGTGCTGATCTTCACGGCGCGCTGACATGCCCGGGCCGGTGTTTCCCTGGCGTGAAGGTAACCAGTTCGACCTCCTGATCGACGGCCCGGCGTTCTTTCCGTCGATGCTGTTGGCGATCGTGCGCGCGCAGTTCCAGGTCGATCTGGAGTTGTATCTGGTCGAAGCCGGGGCCTGCGCGGACGCCGTCGTGGATGCCCTGGAGCAAGCGGCGCGCCGCGGTGTGCAGGTGCGCTGCCTGTTCGACGGCTATGGCAGCCAGGCCTTTGGCCGACCGTTGCGCGAGCGCCTGCTGGCGGCGGGTGTCGAGTTGCGTACCTATAACCCGATCCACTGGCGTCGTGGTGTGCGTAACCTGTACCGAGACCACCGCAAGCTGCTGCTGGTGGACCAGCGCTGGGCGATGGTCGGTGGTACGGGCGTGACCGATGAATTCTGGGTGCCGAACGAGGAAACCAGTGAATGGCACGAGGTGATGGTCACCTTGCAAGGCCCCATCGTCAGTGACTGGCAGTCCCTGTTCGACCGTCAATGGCTGGCCAATTCGCTGCGCACTGCCTGGCGCCCGCCGAAAGGCTTCGGCTTGCCGCGCATGCCCAAGACACCGCCCATCGGCCATGGCCTGGGCCGCGTGGCATATGCCGATTCCCGTCAGCATCGCGACATCCTGCGCTCTCTGGTGCGCGCACTGAACAGCGGTGAACGGCGCATCTGGCTGGCTACACCGTATTTCCTGCCCACCTGGGGTGTGCGCCGTTCCCTGCGCCGCGCAGCCCAGCGCGGGGTCGATGTGCGTCTGTTGCTGACCGGGCCGCGCACCGACCACCCGGCCGTGCGCTATGCCGGCCATCGCTACTACCCTCGGTTGCTGCGCGCAGGGGTGAAAATCTTCGAATACCAGCCGTGCTTCCTGCACCTGAAGATGGTGCTGGTGGACGACTGGGTCAGTGTCGGTTCATGCAACTTCGACCACTGGAACCTGCGTTTCAATCTCGAAGCCAACATCGAAAGCCTGGACCCCGTGCTGACCGCCCAGGTGGCCGCCAGCTTCGAGCGCGATTTCACCCAGAGCCAGGAAGTTGACCTGGCCAGCTGGCGCGCCCGACCGCTGTGGCGGCGGGTCAAGCAGCGGGTGTGGGGCTGGATGGATCGGCTGGTGGCCAATCTGTTCGACCGGCGCAACTGAGGCGCGGCGCAGGTGTGTCCTGGACTGCACCGGCCTGGATCATCTGCCGTGCGCTGCAGGGGAGTGAAGGTTGCAGCCTTGGGCCGGCTGCGCCGTCCATCGCGACTGACCGGAGCGCCGGACCGGCCGCTCCCACCCGGACCGCGTTGCTGTCGAAAAAGGCCTGATCCGACCGTTTGTCAGCCCTTCGTGAAAGGCAGTGGGCTCCCACAGGCGGCTGCGCCGTCCGGTCTTGGGTCCCACGTATGCCAACGCGCTGCATTCCTGTTGAAACGATGCAGCTAACCTGGCGGGGCAGCGCTGTGTGGACTCCGTGGCCCCGGTGCCCACCCCTACGCCACCTGCTCGACCCAGTCACTGAGGTTGTAGTAGTCGGTCACGCGGGCGATCTTGCCGCAGTGGATATAGAAGAAGGCCCCGGCCGAGAGCACGTAGGTCTGGCCGTCGGCGGCCGGCAAGCCTTCATCGTTGGCCAGGTACTGGCCGTGCACGGTGAATTCGGCAGCGGCACGATTACCCTCGGCGCTCTGCATCACCACGAGGTCATCCAGACGTTCCCGGTAGCAGCGGTTCATCTTCTCCATGAACGCGGCGAAGGCCTGTTTGCCCATCTGTCGTTCGCCCTGGTTGATGTCGTGGATCACAGCCTCGTTGAGCAGCGCCAGTAACCCCGGCATGTCGCCAGCATTGAACGCCGCGTAGTAGGCGTGGACGAGCTCCGTAGCGGTCATGGCAATGTTCCTGTCGTGTACGGGAAAGGAGGAGGCTGGGGGCCGATGATAGGGTTTGTCCTCAAGCCCGGCTTAGCCGAGCGCGCCATCCACATCGACAAAACGACCACTTCGCATGGAAATCCGCCTGCTTCATGGCGCTGCGATAGCGCCCTACATCGATGACCTCGCTCGCCTGCGCCTGACGGTGTTTCGTGAGTTTCCCTACCTGTATGACGGCACGCTGGAGCACGAAGCCGACTACCTGACCCCCTACGCACGTTCCGGTCGCAGCTTGCTGGTGCTGGCGCTGGATGACGGCCAGGTGGTCGGCGCCTCCACCGGCCTGCCGCTGGTGGACAAGGCTGCCGAGTTTCAGCAGCCCTTCCTCGAACAAGGCCGCGACCCCAATTCGGTGTACTACTTCGGGGAGTCGCTGGTGCTGCCCGAGTACCGAAAGCAGGGCGTAGGGGTGCGCTTTTTCATCGAGCGCGAGTCCTACGCGCACAAGCTGGCCGAGTTCGATTACTGCGCGTTCTGCGCCGTCGAGCGACCGTCCGGACATCCGCTGCGGCCCAGCGACTACAAGCCGCTGCAGGGCTTCTGGCGCAACCGCGGGTTTCTGCATGAACCGTCCTTGCGCACCCACTGTGCCTGGCGCGACCTGAACGAAAGCCAGGCCTCGGACAAGATCATGTCGTTCTGGCTCAAGGCGCTGCCGGCATGATTCGCCTGGCAGCTTGCCAGTACGCCATCGAACGCTTTGCGACGTGGGAGGCGTATGCGACGCACCTGCAGGCGTTGTGCGCCGGTGCGGCCGGACCGGAGCGCCGGACGGGCCGCTCTCACAGATTTCGTCGGCTTCAGCCGCGATGGGCCGCAAAGCGGCCCCAAAGACTCAACTGACTGGCATCAGTCCTAAAGCGCGGTCGTTTCTAGAGCTGACCGCTTACTTCACTTCCACCGCCAGGCTCTGGGCAATCTTGCCCTGCCACAGCGCAGGGCCGGTGATGTGCACCGACTCACCGTTGCTGTCGACGGCCACGGTCACCGGCATGTCCTTGACCTCGAACTCGTAGATCGCTTCCATGCCCAGTTCGGCGAAGGCCAGCACCTGCGACTTGCGAATCGCCTGGGCCACCAGGTAAGCGGCGCCACCGACGGCCATCAGGTAGACGGCCTTGTTGTCGCGGATCGCGTCGATGGCGGTCGGGCCACGCTCGGACTTGCCGATCATGCCCAGCAGGCCGGTCTGCTCGAGGATCTGACGGGTGAACTTGTCCATCCGCGTGGCAGTGGTGGGGCCGGCAGGGCCGACCACTTCGTCACCGACAGGGTCCACCGGGCCGACGTAGTAGATGAAGCGGCCTTTCAGATCGACCGGCAGCTCTTCGCCACGGTTGAGCATCTCGACCATGCGCTTGTGCGCGGCATCGCGGCCGGTGAGCATCTTGCCGTTGAGCAGGATGGTCTCGCCCGGTTGCCAGCTGGCGACTTCTTCCGGGGTGATGGTGTCGAGGTTCACCCGACGCGCGCTTGGGCCGGCTTCCCAGACGATTTCCGGGTAGGCGTCGAGCGACGGCGCTTCCAGCTCGGCAGGGCCGGAGCCGTCGAGCACGAAGTGGGCGTGGCGGGTGGCGGCGCAGTTGGGGATCATGCACACCGGCAGGGACGCGGCGTGGGTCGGGTAGTCCATGATCTTGACGTCGAGCACGGTGGTCAGCCCGCCCAGGCCCTGGGCGCCGATGCCGAGCTGATTGACCTTGTCGAACAGCTCCAGGCGGATCTCTTCGATGCGGTTCTGCGGGCCACGGGCCTTGAGCTCATGGATGTCGATGGATTCCATCAACACTTCCTTGGCCATGACCGCGGCCTTCTCGGCGGTGCCGCCGATGCCGATGCCGAGCATGCCCGGCGGACACCAGCCGGCGCCCATGGTCGGCACGGTTTTCAGCACCCAGTCGACGATCGAGTCGGAGGGGTTGAGCATGGCCATCTTCGACTTGTTTTCCGAACCACCGCCCTTGGCGGCAACGTCCACTTCGACCTTGTCGCCGGGGACGATGGAGTAGTGAATGACGGCCGGGGTGTTGTCCTTGGTGTTCTTGCGGGCACCGGCCGGGTCGGCCAGGATCGAGGCGCGCAGGACGTTCTCGGGCAGGTTGTAGGCGCGGCGCACGCCTTCGTTGATCATGTCGTCGACGCTCAGGGTGGCGCCGTCCCAGCGCACGTCCATGCCCACACGCACGAACACGGTGACGATACCGGTGTCCTGGCAGATCGGCCGGTGGCCGGTGGCGCACATGCGCGAGTTGATCAGGATCTGGGCGATGGAGTCGCGCGCGGCGGGCGACTCTTCACGCAGGTACGCTTCGTGCATCGCCTGGATGAAGTCGACGGGGTGGTAGTACGAGATGAATTGCAGGGCATCGGCGACGCTCTGAATCAGGTCGTCTTGCTTGATCACGGTCATGCAGCGCGCTCCTCTGTAAAGACGGGAACATTCATAAAGGCTTTCGACGCCAGCAGGCTGCGGGCCGATTACCTTGCAAGAGGTGCCGGCTGGTCGGGCCGTCACGGAAAAAAGGCGCGGCATTATACCGCGCCTTACCCGTTGTACCACCCGTGCTTGACGCGCAGCAGGCGCAGCCTTTTCGGCGCGTCCGTGCCATGCTGTGCGGCACACCCCTGGAGACATTTCACCATGCCTGAACTCTGCGTGGGCACTCGGCGCTGGTCGGTGCCGGCTGGCAGCAACTTGCTCGATGCGCTCAATCAGGCAGGGGTCAGCGTGCCCTGCAGTTGTCGTGCGGGAAGCTGCCATGCGTGTCTGGTGCGCTGCCTCGCTGGTGAGCCGGACGACGCCCGGCCCGACGCGCTGTCTGCCGCGCAGCGGGGAGACGGTTGGCGCCTGGCCTGCCAGTGCCGGGTGCTCAGCGACCTCCACATAGCGCCGTTCGATCCACGTACCGACGCGCTGCCGGCACAGGTGACGGACCTGGACTGGCGCGGCGAGGTACTGCGCCTGCGCCTGCTCCTTGAGCGGCCTTTGCGCTATCAGGCCGGGCAGCATGTGGTGCTGTGGCTGCGCAGTGTCGCGCGGCCCTATTCGTTGGCCAGCGTGCCGGGCGAGGATCGAGCGCTGGAGTTTCACCTCGATTGCCGCCGACCTGGCGCCTTCAGTGACCTCGCCCGGCAATTGCAGGTGGGCGATGAGCTGGGTCTGGGGGAGTTGCGCGGCGGTGCGCTGCACTACGATCCGGACTGGCAGGACCGTCCGTTATGCCTGCTGGCGGCCGGCACCGGCCTGGCGCCGCTGTGGGGGATTCTGCGCGAAGCCGTGCGCCAGGGGCATGCAGGGCCGATTCGCGTGTTGCACCTGGCGCACTCCGCGCAAGGCCATTACCTGGCCGATGCGCTGGACGCGCTGGCCGCTGTGGGCGGGCAGATTCAGGTGGACTACGTGCTGGCGGAGCAGCTGCCACACGCCCTGGCGGGCCTGCGTGGCTTGCCCAGGCAGACAGTAGCCCTGGCCTGCGGTGCACCCGGCACGGTCGAACAGTTCGCCCGCGCCCTGTTCATGGCGGGCCTGCCGAGAAGCCAGCTGTTTGCCGATGTCTTCACCTCGTCCGTCAGCCCATAGAAAAGGGCCGCAATGCGGCCCTTTCGGTCAACGCTGAAGCTTTACAGGTCAGATCAACGGATCACCGACATGCAGGATCTTCATGCCGTTGGTGCCGCCAATGGTGTGGTAGCTGTCACCCTTGGTCAGAATCACCCAGTCACCCTGTTGCACCAGGCCGCGTTGCAGCAGCTCGTCCACGGCCGCCTGGCTGACCTGTTCGGCCGGCAGGGCTGCCGGGTCGAAGGCGATCGGGTACACGCCGCGGAACATCGAGGCGCGCGCCTGCGTGGCACGGTGCGGGGAGAGCGCGTAGATCGGCACGTGCGAGCGCAGACGCGACATGATCAACGGTGTGTAGCCACTCTCGGTCAGGGCGATGATCGCCTTGACGCCCGGGAAGTGGTTGGCCGTGTACATCGCCGCCAGGGCGATGCTTTCGTCGCAGCGCTCGAAGGTGGTGTGCAGGCGGTGGCTGGATTTCTGGCTGGTGGGGTGTTTTTCCGCGCCCAGGCAGATACGCGCCATGGCCTGAACCGCTTCGATCGGGTAGGCACCGGCGGCGCTTTCGGCCGACAGCATCACCGCATCGGTGTTGTCCAGGACGGCGTTGGCGACGTCCGAGACTTCCGCACGGGTCGGCATCGGGTTCTGGATCATCGACTCCATCATCTGCGTGGCGACGATCACCGCTTTGTTGTTGCGGCGGGCGTGCTGGATGATCTTCTTCTGAATCGCGATCAGCTCGGCATCACCGATTTCCACACCCAGGTCACCCCGGGCGACCATCACGGCGTCGGAGGCAGCAATCAGGCCGTCGAGGGTTTCGTCGTCAGCGACGGCTTCGGCGCGCTCGATCTTGGCCACCAGCCAGGCGCTGCCGCCAGACTCGTCACGCAGCTTGCGTGCGTATTCCATGTCCTTGGCGTCACGCGGGAAGGACACGGCGAGGTAGTCGAGGTCCATTTCTGCGGCCAGCTTGATGTCGGCCTTGTCTTTCTCGGTCAGGGCCGGTGCCGTCAGGCCGCCGCCACGGCGGTTGATACCCTTGTGGTCAGACAGCGGGCCGCCGATCAGCACCACGCAGTGCAGGGCGTCGGCGGTGGCGGTTTCGACGCGCATGACCACGCGGCCGTCGTCGAGCAGCAGTTCGTCACCAACGCCGCAATCCTTGACCAGGTCCGGGTAATCGATGCCGACGATTTCCTGGTTGCCGTCTGTCAGCGGGTGCGCGGTGGAGAAGGTGAAGCGATCGCCCAGCTTGAGCTCGATGCGCTTGTTGCTGAACTTGGCGATACGGATCTTGGGACCCTGCAGGTCGCCCAGCAACGCCACGTGGCGGCCGTTGCGGGCAGCGATTTCGCGGATCAGCCGTGCACGAGCCTTGTGCTCGTCGGGCGTGCCGTGGGAGAAGTTCAGGCGTGCCACGTCAAGACCGGCCAGGATCAGTTGTTCGATCACTTCCGGCGAGTTGCTGGCAGGGCCAAGGGTGGCGACGATTTTGGTACGGCGGATGGTCATGCATAGACTCCTATAGTGAAGCGCAGCGAGAGGCTACTCCTCAATCCGGTTGTAGTCATTGTTCGGTTGCACTACCTGCCCCGGCGGGGAGAACCCGTGTGCAGGCTCGCAGGCCCCTGTGAAGATTTGCCGGTGACCGCCGATACAGTGCCTATCAAAGGAGAATGCCCATGCGAACCCTGATCTTCCTGGTGCTGATGGCCAGCCTTGGCGGCTGTACGCGCTGGTCGATGGACCACCACCTGGACAACGCCTATCGTGCCTATGACCGCGGCGACTGCGCGCGCGTGATGCTGGAACTGTCGCAAGTCGACCGCACCAGCCGTGCGCGACCGTTCATCCATCCGGAGGTGTCATTGTTGCGAGGCCAGTGTCTGGAAAGACAGAAGCTTTATGTCGATGCGGCACAGACGTATCAGTACCTGATCCAGCGTTTTCCAGGCAATGAATACGCCTACCGGGCCGCGGCGCGCCTGCAGACGCTGGAGCGCCTGGGGTACTACCGCACAACCGAGCCAGCGGTGACCACGCCGGCCCGATCAACGCCCTGGCGTTGAGGCATGGAGGGTGACAAGCGTTGATTATCTGCTATACCGCCCTGATCGGTTCCACGCGACAAGTGCCACCCATTGCCACCCATAAAGACGTATCGTTCACTGCCAGCAGCTCGTTTTCCTGGCCTTACGAAGGAAAGCCCCGAGCATCATGTTTACTGCCCGTCACATAGAACGCCATGAGTTGCACTGTGTGTTGCAACTCTTCAACCGCATCACCGGCCATTCGCTCGGCTACCTGGGCAATGTCTCGGAGAGCGGTCTGATGCTGCTCAGCGAGTTGCCGGTGATGGTCGGGCCAGACTTCGAACTGCAGATTCGCGTCCCGCTCAAGGGCGGCGGCCATCAGTTCATCAACCTGACGGCCAGCTGTGTGTGGTGCCAGGAAGATGAAACCCCTGGCCATTACAACTCCGGTTTCATGCTGCTGCAGGCGCCGCGCGACTACGACTCCTTCGTTCGTGCGCTGCAAGCGTTCTTCACCTTCAAGCAGATCAGCGCGTCGGCCTGACGCTGCCCTGGCCCCTGGCCCCTGCGCCCCGCTAGACTCGGGTCGACCTACAGACAGGACGACCCCGTGAGCTCCAGCATTTTCTGGCACGACTACGAAACCACCGGCATCAATCCGCGCTGCGACCGGCCCTTGCAGATGGCCGGCGTGCGCACCGATCTCGACCTCAACGAGGTCGAAGCGCCCGTCAACCTGTATTGCCGGCCCAGTGACGATATCCTGCCGCACCCCAAAGCGTGCCTGGTAACCGGCATTACCCCGCAGCGTCTGGCCGAACAGGGCCTGGGCGAAGCCGAGTTCATGACCCGTGTGCACGCGCAGCTGTCGCGCCCCGGCACCTGTGGCGCGGGCTACAACAGCTTGCGTTTTGACGACGAGGTCACCCGCTACAGCCTGTACCGCAATTTCTTCGACCCGTATGCCCGTGAGTGGGAGGCCGGCAACAGCCGCTGGGACCTCATCGACCTGGTACGCACCGCCTGCGCCTTGCGCCCTGAAGGGTTGAACTGGCCGGAGCAGGACGGGCGTATCAGCCTGCGCCTGGAGTTGCTTAGCCGTGCCAATGGCATCGAACATGGCGACGCGCACGAGGCGCTGTCGGATGTGCGCGCGACCCTGGGCCTGGCCCGGCTGATTCGTGAACGGCAACCCAAGTTGTACCACTGGTTATTCGAGCTGCGCAGCAAGCACAAGGTGCTCGAGCAAATCCAGCTGTTGCAACCGCTGGTACATGTATCAGGACGCTTCTCGGCTGAGCGCAAATACCTGGGTGTGGTATTGCCATTAGCCTGGCATCCGAGCAACCGTAATGCACTGATAGTCTGCGATTTACATCAGGATATTCTGCCTTTGTTGCAGGAAAGTCCTGACGAGCTACGCCGACGTTTATACACGCGGCGTGAAGAGTTGGGCGCCGATGTTCTACCCGTCCCGCTTAAACTGGTGCAGATCAATCGTTGTCCAGTGCTGGCACCCTTGTCTGTGCTTCGAACAACTGACGAGCGGCGTTTGGGGATAGATAGAGCGGTGTATCTGGCGCAGGCCGAAGCGTTGATAAGCCAACAGGCGGTATGGCAGGAAAAACTCGCACCGATCTATAGCGCGCAGGATTTCGGGCTTAGCGAAGATCCAGAGCAACAGTTGTATGACGGCTTCATTGGCGAGCGCGATAGAAGATTGTGCGAGCAGGTACGCGTACTCGATCCGCAGCAACTGGCCAGCGGGCAATGGATGTTCGATGATGCGCGCTTGCCGGAACTGTTGTTCCGTTACCGCGCCCGAAACTTTCCTGAAACCCTCGGTGAGCAGGAGCGCCAGCGTTGGGCCACATTCTGTCAGCAGCGTCTGAGCCTGCCCCAGGCCGGTGCGCCCAATACCCTGGGCGATTTCCAGCAGGCGCTGTCGAGCAGCCTGGCAAGCGCAGACGAGGGCGGGCAGCGTGTGCTACGCGCCTGGCAGCAGCATGCCGAGCGCCTTCGGCAGCACTACGGCCTCTGATCTGATCGGTATTCAACGCCCATAAAAAAACGCCAGCAAATGCTGGCGTTCTTTATAGGGCAAGTGTGCCGGTAAAGCCTGGACAATCAACCCAGCAGGGTTGCCCAGCCTTCAACCACATCACCACCCCATTTGGCTTTCCATTCTTTCAGGGTTTTGTGATTGCCACCTTTGGTTTCAATCACTTCACCGTTGTGAGGGTTCTTGTATTGTTTGACCTTGCGTGCACGCTTGGTGGTGGCAGGCTTGGCAGTGCCACGTGGGGCTTTGCTGCTTTTGGATTCCGGGTCGAGCAGGGCGATGACATCGCGCAGCGACTTGGAGTATTCACCCATCAGCGTGCGCAGTTTGCCTTCAAACTCCAGCTCTTTTTTCAGCTTGTCATCTTGGGACAGATTTGCCAGGCGCGCTTGAAGTTCCTTGATGGATTCTTCGATACCACGGTATTCGTTGATCAGGGACATGGGACGTTCCTTGGGAATATTTCAGGGATACAGTGGCGCAATAGTAAACAGACGCTACAGCCAAGTAAACAACTAACTCGGGTGCCGGCATGTTTAATGGCGCATGGCTCCCGATGTAGTTGATAAATTTTTTTTTACATATGCCTCGGACGTTTCGCATTGTGCATTTTTACCGGTCTCCGGCAACCCAGCGCACGCAAGCTGGCATCGGGTGGAGATGGCTACTGCGTTTTTCCCGGCGTGCCGCTACAATCGCCGCCTTTGCGAAGTTCTGGAGTCTGTTTGATGCGCACCTATCGTCTGGTGATCGCGTGCCCCGACCGTGTCGGCATCGTGGCCAAAGTCAGTAATTTCCTGGCGCTCTACAACGGCTGGATCAATGAAGCCAGTCATCATTCCGATGAACAGAGCGGCTGGTTCTTCATGCGTCACGAAATTCGTGCCGAAACACTGCCGTTCGGTATCGAGGCCCTGCGTGAAGCCTTCGCGCCGATCGCCGAAGAGTTCTCCATGACCTGGCGGATCACCGATTCGGCGCACAAGAAGCGCGTGGTGCTCATGGCCAGCCGTGAGTCGCACTGCCTGGCCGACCTGCTGCACCGATTCCACACCGATGAGCTCGACTGCGACATTCCGTGCGTGATCTCCAACCACAACGACCTGCGCAGCATGGTCGAGTGGCACGGTATCCCGTTCTTCCATGTGCCGGTCGACCCCCAGGACAAACAACCGGCGTTTGCCGAAGTGTCGCGCCTGGTGGCCGAACACGGTGCCGATGTCGTGGTGCTGGCGCGTTATATGCAGATTCTGCCGCCGCAACTGTGTCAGGACTACGCCGAGCGGGTGATCAACATCCACCACAGCTTCCTGCCTTCGTTCGTCGGTGCCAAGCCGTATCACCAGGCGTCCCTGCGCGGCGTCAAGCTGATTGGCGCGACGTGCCACTACGTCACCGAAGAGCTGGACGCCGGCCCGATCATCGAGCAGGACGTGGTCCGTGTGAACCACGCCGACAGCATCGAAGACATGGTTCGCTTTGGGCGTGATGTGGAGAAGATGGTGCTGGCCCGCGGCCTGCGCTACCACCTCGAAGACCGCGTGCTGGTGCACGGCAACAAGACGGTGGTGTTCGACTAACCACTGGCGCTGTCCGGACGCGATCTGCACGCGCCCGGACAGCGTTCAGGCAGCGCCTAGCCCGCCTGACGCCGCCAGCGTGCCAACAGCGGCCTGGCCAGCAGGCAGACGAATACCGGCCCACCTGCCAGCAGATAGAAGTAGTAGGTGATGGCCCGCCAGATGACGATGGCCGCAGCCGCCGTCGAGGCGCCCACCATCGGCGCCAGCAGGGTCGCCGAGGTCAGCTCCGCGGCACCCGCGCCCCCTGGCAACAGGCTGAACTGCCCCGCACTGAGCGCCAGCATCTGCACCAGAAAGCTGGGGATCCACGACAGCTCCACCCCCAGCCCCTGCAGGACGAAATACAGCACGCTGTAGCGCAGGCTCCAGTGCGCGCAGGTGAGCGCAAACACCAGCGCCAGGGTGCGCTTGGGCAGGCGCCACATCTCGGCCAGGGCGTGCATGAAACGCAGCAGCTTGCGCGCCCAGCGCCGTTGGCGTGATGCCGACATTCCCAGGCGCGTAAGCACGCGGCCGTTGCCACGCATCACCTGGCGGCGCCAGCGCAGGACTGCCAGCAGCACGAGCAGTGCGGCGCACAGCATCAAGGCGCTGCCCAGGAGCATGCTCTGCTGGCTGTTGCCCAACCGGTTGAATACCGCATAGCCGGCGATCGCAAGCATGGCGCAGAAAAAGAACAGCAGGTCATTGAGCTGGTCCATGGCGAACGCTGCGCCACTGCGCGCTGCACTGATGCCCTCGCGGTTGAGCAGGGCGATCAGCGTCAGTGGGCCGCCGCTGCCACCCGGGGTGGTGCAGATTGCAAATTCGGTTGCCATCAAGACGCCGACGCTGCGCACCACGCCGAGCTGCGCCCCTTGCTGGCCGAGCAGCAGGCGCAGGCGCCACGCGTTGATCAACCAGCACAGCAGGATCATGCCGAGCAGCCCGCTCAGCAGGCTCGGCGGGAAGCGTTGCAGGCGCGGCAGCAGCTCGCTGCCGCCCAGAAAGGCAGGCACGGCCAGGGCCAGCAATACGGCCAGCCCCAGCCAGATCCAGCGGGTCATCGGCTGAGCTGGCGGTCGAGCCAGGCGGATTTGGTCAGCGGTTGACGCCCCTGCGCCATCAGCTCACGCAAGGTGCTCATCCAGTAGTCGCGTGACGAGCGGTGGCGCATGTCGACCGGATGCAGGCCCAGACGCACGGTATTGGCCGACGCCAGGCGTCGACGCTGCCAGTCGCTGACGACTTTCGACAGCCCGCGTCGCCAGGCACTGCGCGCGCTCCATACCAAGCCAGGCGCATCGATGGCGGCGAAATCGGGCAGGCGATACAGGTGCTGCGGCGTGCTAGTGTAGCGCAACGGCAGTTGCCGTAGCGCCTCGCGGGTGCCCTCGCTCATCAGCCAGGCCGGGGCGACGAAACCGGCCACCGGCCAGCCTTGGGCGTCGAACAGCTGCAACCCTTCACGCAGACGTTGCAGCGCTTGCGCCTGGTCAAGGCCGTAGAACTCGCCTTCGTGGGTATACACCCGGCGCATGAACAGCTCGCGCGGGGTGCGCGGTGCAGGCCCGTCATCGGCATGATAGAAGCCATGCAGCGCCAGTTCATCGCCCTTGGCCAGGCGCCGGTGCATCAGCCGGCAGAAAGCCGGTGCATGCTGCAGGGCGTTACGGTGATGAAAGTCCGGCACGACCAGCCAGGTCATGGGTACATTGCCCAACGCGTCCACCGCTTCGACGAACGGCTGGTAGTCAGGCCAGGTTTCTGGCGCCACGTCGTGCAGCACCAGCATCACGCTCGGTGGCGCCTGGAGCGACTCAGCCATGGGCGCGTACCTGCGGCTGGTGGCCCAGCACGGCATGGTAATGCTCGATCAGGCCGCTCACCACGCTGTCCCAGGAATACTGTTGTTCAACGTGGCTGCGTGCCTGAGCGCCGAGCTTGCGCACGCCGTCTTCGAAGATTTCCTGCACAGCGCCGGCCATGGCCTTGCCATCGTTGGGCGTGCACAGCCGACCGCAGTCATCGCGAACGATCTCGCCAAAGGCGCCGGCATTCACCGCCACCACAGGGGTACCGCTGGCCATGGCTTCGAGGATCACCAGGCCGAAGGTTTCCTGATCCCCGGCGTGCACCAGCAGGTCGGCGCTGGCAAGCAGGCTGGCGACTTCCTGGGGTGGGCAGAACCGGTTGATCACGCTGACGTTGTCAGGCACGTTGGACGGCATGCTCGAGCCGACCAGCAGCAAGTGATAGCGGCTGCCCAGCTGGCGCATGCAGTCGAGCAGCACCGGGAGGTTCTTTTCCCGCGAACCGCGACCGGCGAAGACCAGCAGGCGCGTGGTGTCGGCGATGCCCAGGCGTGCCCGCAGCTGCGGGTCGCGGTGGGCCGGATTGAACATGTTCAGGTCCACGCCCAGGCGCTGCACATGCACGTCCTTGACGCCCAGGCGGGTGAGCTTGTCAGCCATGACCTGGCTGGGCGCAAGCACGCGGTCGAAGTTGCCGTAGAGCTTGCTCACATAGGCTTCGACGTTGGGGGTGAACCAGTTGCCCATGCGATTGCTGACCAGCAGCGGCAGGTCGGAGTGGTAGAAGCCGATGACCGGCACGTCGAGCTGGCGCCGCGCTTCGAGGGCCGCCCAGGCGGTGAGGTAGGGATCGCCGACCTCGATCAGGTCAGGCTGTAGCGTGCGCAATACATTGCACCACGGCGCCAGCCGGACGGGAAAACGATAGCCCTTGCCGAACGGCAGGGGCAGGGCGGGAACCTGGTAGATCCCATTGTCCTCGGCGGCCGTGGCCCCCGGGATGAGCAAGCTGTGACGCACGCCCGACATGGCGTCGAGGCGTCGGTGTTTGGCATCAAGGTAGGTTCGTACGCCTCCGCTTGCCGGGGCGTAGAACATGGTGATGTCAGCAATGTGCACGGTCGGTATCCCTCCGGGATCATCTTCGGCCTGTCGATCAGCTGTAACAGACCGTTACAGGACGCGCCTGAAGGTTGACCGTCCGCGGAGGGGATTTGTTCGATCGGCGTGGCCGATCAAGGGCTTGGCGTGGCCTTGCGTGAGGCAAGGCTGCCAGTCGACAGGCACATCGAAGGGGCCACGAAGGCCCACCTCGATACGCCAGCTCAGATGCGGAAGGTGCCGACCAGATGCTTCAGGCGCCCAGCCTGCTGCTCCAGATCGGCGCAGGCACGCAGGGTGGCCTGCAGGTTTTCCACGCCTTCCTGGTTGAGCATGTTGATCTCGCTGATGTCGACGTTGATCGCCTCCACCACGGCGGTCTGCTCCTCGGTGGCAGTGGCCACCGACTGGTTCATGCCGTCGATCTCGCCAATGCGCCCGGTCACGCTGCCCAGGCGTTCACCGGCCTGGTTGGCGATTGCCACGCTGTCCTGGCTGTGGCGCTGGCTCTGGTCCATGGTCTCGACCGACGCACGAGCGCCGACCTGCAACTCCTCGATCATGCCTTGCACCTGCTGCGCCGACTCCTGGGTACGGTGCGCCAGGTTGCGCACCTCGTCGGCCACCACGGCAAAGCCGCGGCCGGCTTCACCGGCGCGTGCGGCTTCGATCGCGGCGTTGAGCGCCAGCAGGTTGGTCTGCTGGGAGATGCTGGTGATCACTTCAAGGATCTGGCCGATGTTCACGGTCTTGCCGTTGAGCGTCTCGATGTGCGCGCTGGAGGTGACGATCAGGTCAGACAGCCGGGTCATCGCCTGAATGTTGCGCTCGACCACCTGCTGGCCTTCTTCGGCCAGCAGCCGCGCCGAACTGGCGTGTTGCGAGGCCAGTGCGGCGTTGCCGGCGATCTCGTGCGCGGCGGCGCCCAGCTGGTTGATGGCTGCGGCCACGCTGTTGGTGCGGTTGCTCTGCTCGTCGGAGTTGCTCATCGACGAGTTGGAGGCGCTGATCACCCGCAATGCCACTTCATTGACCTGCTCGGTGGCCGAAGACACTTCCCGGATCGAGCTGTGGATACGTTCGACGAAATGGTTGAAGGCATTGCCCAGCACCCCGAATTCGTCGTGGTGCTGGATATCCAGGCGGCGGGTGAGGTCGCCTTCGCCCTCGGCGATGTTTTCCATGGCGCGGGTCATTACGTGCAGCGGCTGCATCAGCACACGAATCAGCAGGCCGAGCAGCGCGATGATGATCACCACCGCCACCAGCGTGGCGATCACTGCCGAAGTGCGGAAGGTGCTGAGCATCGAGAAGGCTTTGTCTTTGTCGATCGACAGGCCCACGTACCAGTTGGCATTGGGCAGGCCCTTGATCGGCGTGAAGCTGAGCAGGCGCGTCTGGCCGTCGGCTTCCTGCACTTCGCTCAGGGCCTGGGTCAGCTGGGTGGTCTGGCCGGGGAACAGGTCCGACAGCGATTTCATCACCAGCTCCTGCTCGGGGTGAACCAGGATCTTGCCCTGATCGTTGACCAGGAACGCGTAGCCCATGCCGCCGAAATTCAACGCGTTGATGATCTTGGCCAGGCCGTCGAGGGCCAGATCGCCGCCGACCACGCCGACGTTGCTCGCCGATTTGCTGATGATGCTGATGACCATTTTCTGCGTGGTCAGGTCGATGTAGGGTTCAGTGAGGATGGCGCCGCTGGCGCCCATGCCGTCCTTGTACCAGGGCCGTACGCGCGGGTCATAGCCATCGGGCATCTTGGCGTCGGGGCGCACGGTGAAACGGCCGTCGACCTGGCCGAGATAGACCGTCAGAAAACTCGAGGTCAGCGCCGGCTGGCCAAGCAAGGCGGGGGCCTCGGCGGGGGTCTGGGCGATGTTCTGCGCAAGGTTGTCGACCATGCGGATGCGGCCGTCGAACAGGCCCTGGACGTTGGTCGCGGTGGACTGGCCCATCTCGCTCAGGTAGCTCTCGAGGTCGGCGCGGATGGCATTGCGCTGCAGGTAGTCGTTGAACAGCGTGAACAGGGTAAACGCCACGATCACGATCAGTGACGCGGCGATCAGGATCTTGTGGCTGAAACGAAGGCTTTTGCGCATGGCGTCCTCGGGTCCGCAGGGCTGTAAGTCAGGGCGTCGGCACGTGGTACAGCCATGGCCAGGGCCAGGTCTGCACCGTGCAGTGACGGGCACACCGGTATCGGCCAGACAGGCCCCAAGCTTGTGGGTTTATCGAGAAAAGCGGGAGCGGAAGGGGAATTTCTCGCCGGATCGAGTAGGAGGCGGATTCACATCCGCCGTCCTCTCACACCACCGTGCGTAC
>NZ_DAMCCR010000052.1:0-29833 GCF_032058845.1 Pseudomonas sp.
GCACGCTCTGCAAGCAGGCGGCCGTGGACATGCCCCAGTCGGCAAAGGCCATCGCCACCGCGCGGTCGGCAGGATGGCTGGCGCGCTCGGCTTCGACGGCCGCCCAACTGGTGCCGCCTGTGCCGGCAACGTCGATCACCTGCACCCCGGCGTTGGCCAGGGCCATGGCCACCGGCGCGCCGATGCCAGCACCGACTTCCTTGGCGATCACCGGCACCTCGAGCTCGCGGCACAGCCGTTCGATCAGCAGCAGCACGCCGCGCCAGTCACGGTCGCCTTCGGGCTGCACCGCTTCCTGCAATGGGTTGAGGTGCAGGATCAGGGCGTCGGCTTGCAAACTGTCGACCGCACGTCTGGCCAAGTCCAGGCCGTCGGCCTCGCGCAGTTGCACGGCACCGAGGTTGGCCAGCAAGGTCACATCGGGGGCGCGTTGGCGCAGTGCGCGGGTCAGGCCTTGGTCAAAACCTTCACGCAGGCTGACCCGCTGGGAGCCTACCCCCATGGCGATGCCGAGATGCTGCGCGGCTTCGGCCAGATGCGCATTGATCGATTCGGCACGCGCGGCGCCGCCGGTCATGGAGCTGATCAGCAGCGGAGCGCGCAGCATTTTGCCGAGAAATCGGCTGCTCAGGTCGATGTCGTCCAGGGCCAGTTCGGGGAGCGCGCAGTGTTCGAAGCGCAGGCTCGACCAGCCGCCGTCGGTGTGAGTGATGGCCCGTACAGGGTCCAGCACGATGTCCAGGTGATCGTCCTTGCGTTGGCTCAGGGTGTTTTTCTTCATGCCGGGTTCCATGACCGGTGAATCATTTGTCTGGGTATGTGTCAGTGCTTGGTGTAAGAGTTGTACAACATAGTTTACGTTGTATAGCTAAGCTCTGAGTTATTGCTTCAGGCAACGGCGTGTTCCAGTCGTTCCTTGCACCCGCAGCAAAGCCATCGCACAACGAATAAGAGGCCAGGATGACGACCACAGCAACCACGCCGGTGAGCGCCGAATGCGCCATGGCCGACGCCCTCGAGCCGCTGCGCGAGGCCTTCGAGGCCCGCCTCGATGCAGTGTTGCCAAGCCCCGGCAATGCCCGTGATCTGGTCGCCGCGGCCATGCGCGAATGCAGCCTTGCGCCAGGCAAACGCCTGCGGCCCCTGTTGCTGGTGTTGACCGCCGAAGGCCTGGGCGCCTCGCGTGCGGCGGCCCTGGAGGTGGCATGTGCAGTGGAGCTGGTGCATGCCGCCTCGCTGGTGCTCGATGACTTGCCCTGCATGGACAACGCCGAGCTGCGCCGCGGTCGCGCTACCCTGCACCTGGCCTTTGGCGAAGATGTCGCCGTGCTCACGGCCATTGCCTTGTTGAGCCATGCCTTCGGCCTGGTGGCGGCCATTGACGGTGTGCGGCCTGAGGTACGCAACCACCTGGTGACGACCTTGTCGCAGGCCATTGGCGTGCAAGGGCTGGTCAAAGGCCAGCTGCAGGACCTGCGCGAAGGCAATGGCACCCGCACCGTGGGCGAGATCGCGCAGACCAATCAACTGAAAACCGGCGTCCTGTTCACTGCGATCATGGACATGGCCTGCGACCTGGCCGACGCCCCGGCCAGCAAGCGGACACCGCTGCACCACTTTGCCGAAGAGCTGGGGCAGGCGTTTCAGTTGCGCGACGACCTGCGCGACCGTGACCCCAGCAGCGGCAAGGACCAGGGAAAGGATGAGGGCAAGACCACGCTGGTTGCGCTCTGTGGAGAAACCCAGGTACGCCGGCGTCTTCAAGGGCATGTGGAGGCTGCTCAGGATTATCTGGATCAAGCGTTTCTGCGTGAGCGGACCTTGAGCGTGTTGTTGCAACGGCTGTTTGCCTGATCGGCGTCGTTCGCTCGCCCGGTCCTCTTGCTGAGCCAAGGGTTCTAGATCATTTCATCCAGTATGCGCGTGGCAGTGGCTTCAGCCGAACCAGGCGACATCGCCGCGCCAAGACTGCGATCACTGTCTGCCTGCTATTGCGCGTTATCTGAGTCAGGCCGGCGTTGCCGGCCATCGCGGCTGAAGCCGCTCCCACAACTGCGCATGCGGGGTTCAGCGCAATCGTGACCTCACCCACCAGTACGAGCGCTGGCTTCAGCACACACCCTGCGCCTGACTGGCCAACCTGCTACCCCTTCTTCTGAATCTGCTTGCCGACCTGTTGCGCCACCTCAGGCGCCTGGCCATCGCGCTGCTTGCCATGCCGCGCCTGGCCGACCAACTGCGGAATCAGCATGCCCTCCGGCAAGTGCCGCCAGAACCGCCCGGGCATGTGCTGGCGCAACGCATCCGGGTTGAGGCGTGCAGGGTTGAAGATGTGCCGATAGTAGGTGCGCCACAGCTCGGCGCCAGGGTCATCGGCGTGCTGCGCCCACTGCTGCCACTCGGGCGGGCAGACGCGACGGTAATCCATTTGCTTGCCGTCGAACATGACGCCATCACGCTCGGTTGCGATCAGCCAGCGCTGGCGGCCCAGACGCTCGGCGAAATGTCCGCTGGCGCTCTCCAGAATGTCGTGCGCCGGGGCATGCCACGCCACCAGATCGAGCTGCAGCCGTTCGGCCAGCGGTGCGGGCAAGGGCACGAAACGCGCAAAGGCATGCAGGTGATGTGCTTCGCGGCTGACCTGCTTGATGCGCCGCTGCAGTTCGCTGCCCAGGCGGTCACCGGCCATCATCGCGGTCCGATCGCCATGGGCCACGCGCCAGAGCACTTCGTACAGCAGGTTCCAGCGTTGCTCGCCGTGGTAGCGGGCGGCTTGCTGCAATTGTTCCAGCAGCGCCGCCGGTACCGTGGCGCGGAACGGGCCTGGACCTTCTGGCAGCGGTGTCGGCACGGCCAGCAGATCGTCCATCGGGCCCTGTGTCCAGGTCACCTGGGAGGGATCGATGCCATGGCCCAGCAGTGCCCGGGCCTGGCGGCGCCAGGTGGAGAACAGGTCATCGCAATCGAGCGCAATCATCCCCACAGGCCCATTTGCACCGGCGCCTGCGGTTCACGCAAACGCTCACGCAGCAAGCCGCTGCGCTGATCGCCATCGGAGGGGCGGTAGTCGCTGGTGATGATGAAGGGCCGGGCCTTGTCGAGCACGCAACGCAGCTGGATCAGGTCGTCGTAGCGAATGCGTCGTTCGCGGCGCAGCGCCACCAGCCGCTGCACGCTGCGCAGGCCGATGCCCGGAATACGCGCGAGCAACGCAGGTTCTGCACGGTTCACATCCATCGGGAACGACTCCCGATTGGCCAGCGCCCAGGCCAGCTTCGGATCGATGTCCAGCGCGAGGTTGGTGGACTTCTGAAACAGCTCGCCGGCGTTGTAGCCGTAGCCGCGCATGAGGAAGTCTGCTTGATATAGCCGGTGCTCGCGCAGCAGTGGCGGGGCGGCCAGGGGGACGCTGTCCGGGCTGTCGGGAATCGGGCTGAAGGCGGAGTAGTACACGCGTTTCAGGCCAAAGCCCTGGTACAGCGATTCGGCATTGCGCAGCAGGGTGCTGTCATCGGTGGCGTCGGCGCCGACGATCACCTGGGTGCTTTGCCCGGCTGGTGTGAAGCGCGGAGCCCTGGGTTCGTTCGCGACCGCTTGCTGGCCCTCATGGATCACGCCCATGGCCTGGCGAATGGTGACGCCGCTCTTCTCAGGCGCCAGCAGTTGCAAGCTTTCATCAGTGGGCAGCTCGATGTTGACACTGAGCCGGTCAGCCAGGCGCCCGGCTTCGGCGATCAGCAGCGGATCGGCGTCGGGAATCGTCTTGAGGTGAATGTAGCCGCGAAAGTTGTGCTCTTCGCGCAACAGCTTGGCCACACGAATCAACTGCTCCATGGTGTAGTCAGCCGAACGAATGATGCCGGAGCTGAGAAACAACCCGCTGATGCAGTTGCGCCGGTAGAAGTCCAGGGTCAGGCGCACCACTTCCTCAGGGCTGAAGCGCGCGCGCGGCACATTGCTGGAGCGGCGATTGACACAGTACTGGCAGTCATACAGGCAGAAATTGGTCAGCAGGATCTTCAGCAGAGAGACGCAACGGCCATCGGGCGTATAGCTGTGGCAGATGCCCATGCCATTGGTCGCGCCAAGGCCGTCGCGGCCTTTGGAACTGCGCTTGGGCGCGCCGCTGCTGGCGCAGGACGCATCGTATTTTGCGGCATCGGCAAGGATGCCCAGTTTGGCGATCAATTGCATGGCAAACACCTGGCACTGAATATTCATACAGTATTTGCAGAAGCGTCTGCTTGCAAGTGCTGGTGGTCGGGTAATGGCCGATTTGCCCTCAGTGGCCGATGACGTGGAACTCCTCGGGGGGTGAGGCCTCAACAGCACACGCCGCAGGCCGGTAGGCGCTTGTCGCCACCCGCGTGCAGCCAGCTGTTTCGGCAGCGCGGCGTCATTGCCGTTGGCCTGGAAGGCCGACGGTCACGTGAATGGGGTTTATCAAGGCAATCGGGGCGCAGATGACCCCGAGGGAGAACGCATGAAGGGCAAGAACACGATGCACAAGGCGCTGACGGGCCTGGCAATCGCCGTGGCGATGGGCAACGCACAGGCGGCCGAGACCAAGCAAGTGGATGTCATGCTGGTCGGCGGCGGCATCATGAGCTCGACCCTGGCGGTCTGGCTCAACGAACTGCAACCGGACTGGTCGATGGAGATGGTCGAGCGCCTGGACAAGGTCGCTGAAGAAAGCTCCAACGGCTGGAACAATGCCGGTACCGGCCACTCGGCGCTGGCCGAGCTCAATTACACGCCAGAGAAAGACGGCAAGATCGACATCACCAAGGCGGTCGAGATCAACGAATCGTTCCAGATCACCCGCCAGTTCCTCGCCTGGCAGGTGCAGCAGGGCGTGCTGAAGAATCCGCGCTCGTTCATCAATTCCACTCCGCACATGAGTTTCGTCTGGGGTGACGACAACATCCGCTTCCTGAAAAAGCGTTACGAAGCCCTGCAGGCCAGCCCGCTGTTCCGCCCGATGCAGTACTCCGAAGACTCGGCACAGATTGCCAAGTGGGTGCCGCTGATGATGGAAGGGCGTGACCCGAAGCAGAAGCTGGCCGCGACCTGGACGCCAATCGGCACTGACGTCAACTTCGGGGAAATTACCCGCCAGTACGTCAGTTACCTGCAAAGCCGGCCGAACATCGATGTGAAAGTGTCCACCGAAGTGCAGGACATCACGCGCAACGATGACGGCACCTGGCACGTCGAGTACAAGAACCTCAAGGACGGTAGCAAAGGCGCCACCAACGCCAGGTACCTGTTCATCGGCGCCGGCGGCAAGGCGCTGACCCTGCTGCAGAAGTCGGGCATCCCCGAGGCCAAGGAATACGCAGGCTTCCCGGTGGGCGGCTCGTTCCTGGTCACCGAGAACCAGGACATCGCCATGCGCCACATGGCCAAGGCCTACGGCATCGCTTCCACCGGGGCGCCGCCCATGTCGGTGCCGCACCTCGATACCCGCGTGCTGGACGGCAAGCGCGTGATTCTCTTTGGCCCATTCGCCACGTTCTCGACCAAGTTCCTCAAGGAAGGCTCGTTGCTCGACCTGTTCGGCAGCATGACCCTGCACAATACCTGGCCGATGGTGCGGGTAGGTGCGCGTGAGTTCGACCTGGTCAAGTACCTGGTCGGCCAGGTGATGCAGTCTGACGACGATCGCTTCGAGGCCCTGCAAACCTACTTCCCGCACGCCAAAAAGGAAGACTGGCGTCTGTGGCAGGCCGGGCAGCGCGTGCAGATCATCAAGAAGGACCCAGACCTGGGCGGCGTGCTGAAACTGGGTACCGAGGTGGTCACCTCCAAGGACGGCACCATTGCCGGCCTGCTGGGCGCCTCGCCGGGCGCCTCGACCGCGCCGCCGATCATGCTCGACGTGCTCAACCGCATGTTCAAGGAGCAGCTGGCAACCCCGGCCTGGCAGGACAAGGTCAAGCAGATCGTGCCGTCGTACGGCACCCACCTCAATGACGATCCGGTCAAGGTGCAGGAAGAGTGGGATTACACCAACAAGATCCTGCAACTGACGCCGGCACCGGAGATCGACAAGCGTCAGGACCCAGCCAACCCCGATCAGATCGACCCGCTGGGGCAGGACAACGTTGACAAGGACGCTGACCTGAACCTGTAAGGTTGTTGGACGCCACACAAAACCCGGTCGCTGATGCGCCGGGTTTTTTTATTGCCTGGTGTCAGGTGGCGGCTGCAGCGCTCTGGGTGTCGGTCGTTGCATGGACCTCCCCGCGCACGCCGCTACACCACGCCAGCGCTGGCCTCAGAAGAAACTGCGCTGCGCCCGCAGTGTCACCATGCTGTCGCAGGTGCTGTTGATGCCCGCGTAGGCATCGCAGCCGCTGCCGCTCAGGTTGGAGTTGCTGTAGGTGAAGTCGAGGTCCATGCCGCGCCAGGGGCGGGAGAGCTTGAGCGACCAGTCATTGAAGCTGTCGATGGCGTTGCCGTCGACGCGGCTGAATGGCGTGCCGAACTGGTGGTGGGCCACCTTCATGCTGAAGTCGACATCCAGCAGCGGCAGCCTGCCGAGATTGGCGAACAAGGTGCCGGTGCGGTTGCTGGGGGTGTCATTGAAGGCGCCCCCAAAGCGGCTGCCAAGCAGCGACAGGCCGCCGTACAGCGCATAGCTGTTGGCATCGGTCTGGTTCGGGTAGCTGTAGTGGATCATGCCTGCCTCGAAGCCGAGGCTGTCGGTGAAGCGCTGCTTGTAGCCGACGTAGTTGTCCAGCTTGAGGGTCGAGGCCTTGGTCAGGCCCATGCTCGGCGCGTACTGGCCGAAATACAGGCCGTTGGGGTGGCTGAGGTCGACGCCTCCGTGGAACGAGCCCACCGCCGTGGGCGAGATCAGGCCCTCGGCCATGGTGCGGGACGGGGTCGTCGCCAGTTTGAAATCGAAGTCGCCAAGCTGACGCTGAATCTGCTGGGCCTGGATCGAGGGGCTCAGCAGCAGGGCTGCGCTGAGCAGCCACAGAGGCCTGGGCAAGGTCATTGTCTAGGGGGCTCCTTTTGCGCAAGTGGCAAGGATACCTGCCTTGAGCGTCTGGGGCAAAGCCGCAGGCTTGAGCGGTTACCAACGGTAATCAGTGGCAATGGGCAGACGAGGGAGGTGGAGCGGGGCGGGTACAGGGCCGCGCAAGGCGGCCCGCACCGGGTGTCGCGCAGGTCAGTCGATGCGCGGATGCTGCTGGGCCAGGGTGGCGCGTTTGGCTTCCAGTTCGGCGATCTGCGAATCGATGTCCTCGATCTTTTCCTCGATGTTGTCGTGATGCTCTTGCAGCAGTTCACGGGCTTCGTGGATGTCGGACGCCGCAGGCGCTGCACCGCGCAGCGGCTTGTTGGCGGTCTCTTTCATGGTCACGGCGGTGATGAAACCGATGACTGCGACGATCATCAGGTAGTACGCCGGCATGAACAGGTCGTTGGTGGTCTCGACCAGCCAGGCCGCCAGGGTCGGGGTCACACCTGCGATCAGCACCGAGATGTTGAAGGCGCTGGCCAGGGCGCTGTAGCGGATGTGCGTAGGGAACATCGCGGGCAGGGTCGAGGCCATCACACCGATGAAGAAGTTCAGCAGAATGGCCAGCATCAGCAGACCGGAGAAGATGAACACCGTGTCGCCGCTGGTGATCAGCTTGAAGGCCGGAATCGCCAGCAGGAACAGGCCAATGCTGCCCAGCAGGATGAAGGGACGGCGGCCGAACTTGTCGCTGAGGAAACCGATGACCGGCTGCACGAAGAGCATGCCGACCATGATCGCGATGATGATCAGGACGCCGTTGCTTTCGCTGTATTCCAAGTTGTGGGTCAGGTAGCTCGGCATGTAGGTCAGCAGCATGTAGTACGTGACGTTGGTCGCGATGACCACGCCGATACAGGTCAGCAGGCTGCGCCAGTGCTTGGTAGCGATTTCCTTGAACGACACTTTCGGGCCCGAGGCCAGGCCGTCGCGGTCGCCTTGTTCAAGGCTGTCGACGTGCTGCTGGAATGCAGGGGTCTCTTCAGCGGCATGGCGCAGGTACAGGCCGATCACGCCCAGTGGCAGCGCCAGCAGGAACGGAATCCGCCAGCCCCAGTCCTGGAACTGCTCTTCGGTGACCATGCTCTGGATCAGCACCACCAGGCCCGCACCCATCACGAAGCCTGCAATGGAGCCGAAGTCGAGCCAGCTGCCGAGGAAGCCGCGACGGCGGTCAGGGGCGTATTCGGCGACGAAGATCGATGCACCGGTGTATTCACCGCCGACCGAGAAGCCCTGGGCCATCTTCGCCAGCAGGAGGAGGATCGGTGCCCAGATGCCGATGGCGGCATAGGACGGAATCACCCCGATGGCAAAGGTACTCAGGGACATGATGATGATCGTGGCCGCCAGCACTTTCTGTCGTCCGATGCGGTCACCGATGGCGCCGAAAACCAGGCCCCCGAGTGGACGAATCAGGAAGGGTACCGAGAAGGTGGCGAGCGACGCGATCATCTGCACGCTGGGGTCGGCATTGGGGAAGAAGACTTTGCCGAGCACGAAGGCGACAAAACCATAGACGCCGAAGTCGAACCATTCCATGGCGTTGCCAAGAGCGGCGGCGGAGATCGCCTTGCGCATCTTGACGTCGTCAACGATGGTGATGTCCTTGAGCCCGATGGGGCTCACTTTTTTCTTGCGTAATTTCATTCTGATCTTTTCCTTTCACGTGCCAGGCACGACCAAGCGAATACGGTGGTAACGGGCCGGGTCTCAGGGGTGAGATACAAATGGACACTAAATAATTCAGCCCTCCGGCGGCTTTTTTTTCAGCAACGGCGGCCTCCGGCGCCTTACCCGAGCAAGATCTTCCCCGCTATGAGAGGATGGCCGGCATCCACCACATGGCCGACCGGACAGGACCCAGACCAGAGCTGATGAAGACGCCAAAAAGAATCGAACCCCTGATCGAAGACGGCTTGGTCGACGAGGTATTGCGCCCGTTGATGAGCGGCAAGGAAGCGGCGGTGTACGTGGTGCGCTGCGGCCAGCAGGTGCGCTGCGCCAAGGTCTATAAAGAGGCCAACAAGCGCAGCTTCCGCCAGGCCGCGCAGTACCAGGAAGGCCGCAAGGTGCGCAACAGCCGCCAGGCACGCGCCATGAACAACGGCTCCAAGTACGGCCGCAAGGAAACCGAGCAGGCCTGGCAGAACGCCGAGGTGGCTGCGCTGTTCCGCCTTGCCGGTGCCGGCGTGCGAGTGCCAAAGCCCTACGATTTCCTAGACGGCGTGCTGCTGATGGAGCTGGTCGTCGACGCTGACGGCAACGCCGCGCCGCGCCTCAACGACGTGCACCTTGAGCCTGATCAGGCTCGCGAGTACCACGCGTTCGTCATTCAGCAGATCGTGCTGATGCTCTGCGCAGGCCTGGTGCACGGCGACCTGTCCGAGTTCAACGTGCTGCTGGGCCCAGACGGCCCGGTGATCATCGACCTGCCTCAGGCGGTGGATGCTGCGGCCAACAACCACGCGCTGGACATGCTCGAGCGCGATGTGGCGAACATGAGCAGCTACTTCGGGCAATTCGCGCCAGAGCTCATCCACACGCGCTACGCGCGAGAAATGTGGGCGTTGTACCAGGCGGGCGAGCTGCTGCCCGACTCGGTGCTGACCGGCGAGTATGCCGATGACGAGCACGACGCCGATGTGCACGGCGTACTGCGCGAAATCGATGCCGCCCGGGCTGAAGACGCCCGCCGCCGCGCGGGTCGCGAGGATGCCGAACGGGGGCCGGTGAAGGATGAAGAGCCACCACCGCCGTGGTTGCAGTGATCGAGGCTGCAGGACCCGGCATGACCAGGGTCGCTTGTACCTGCACAGCGAATGCTTTCAGGCCACGGACGCCCCTGTAGGAGAGGCCGGTCCGGCGCTCCGGTTAGTCGCGATGGACGGCGTAGGCGGCCCAATGGCTGCAATTGTGCATTGCCTGTCGACACGTGTGGCTTGGGTCAGGCCGGCTGCGGTTGTGCTCTGCCTGTCGATCCGCGTGGCCTGAGTCAGGCCGGCTGCGCCGGCCATCGCGGCCGCAGCTACTCATGCCAGGCAGATGCCGCACTTGAGCCTTTGCCTAACGCCATGCAACGCAAAAAGATGGAACCCACACCGCGCCCTGGCTGCCCACTCTTCACATCGATCGCGAATGAGGAGTACGCAATGCCCAGCCCTGACGGCAAGATCCGCTACGGCGTCGTAGGCGGAGGCGCCATATCACAAGGCGCGTTCATGCCCGGTGTCGGCCAGACCGACAATTCGGTGATCACCGCCCTGGTGACTGGCGATCCGGAAAAAGCCGATCGCCTGGCCAAGCTGTATGGCATCAAGGCTTACGCCTATGAGGACTACGCACAACTGCTGGCCTCGGGCGAAGTCGATGCGGTCTACGTCGCCACCCCCAATTTCCGCCATGTCGAATTCGTGGTTCCGGCGCTTGATGCAGGTATTCATGTGCTGCTGGAAAAGCCCATGGCCAGCACCGAGGAAGACTGCCAGACCATCCTCGACGCCGAGCAGCGCTCCAGCGCCAAGCTGATGATCGCCTACCGCCTGCACAGCGAGCCGGGTACGCTGGACATGATCGAACGGGTCCAGGCTGGCAACTTCGGCGACCCACGGCTGTTTACCTCGACCTTCACGCAGACCGTCAAACCCAGTAACCATCGCGCCCAGGACGGCTTCGCCGCCGGCCCCGTGCTGGACATGGGGCCTTACCCGTTGAACATGGTTCGCCAGCTGTTCAATGCCGAGCCTATCGAAGTCTCGGCCATGGGCGTCAAAAGCCCCGGCAGCGCGGTGAACACCTGGGATACCGTGACGGTCAACCTGCGCTTTGCCGACGAGCGCCTGGCGCAGTTCACTGTCAGCTACACCCTGCCTGATGCCGAGCGGTTCCTGCTGATCGGCAGTGAGGGGCTGATCGATGCCTCGCCGTGCTTTGGCTATGGCGAAGGGGTCGCGATCAAATACCACGCTGAAGTGGACGGTGATAACCGCGTTCACGTGAGCCCGGTGGTCGATCAGTTCGCTGGCGAAACCGCGTATTTTTCTGACTGTATCCTGCACGATGAGGCGCCAGAGCCCGACGGTGAAGAAGGTTGGCGCGATGTGCGCGTGATCATGGCCATCCAGCGTGCGCTGGAAACTGGTCAGGCGCAGACGCTCGAGCCACTGCCAGCCCGTCAGCATGCTGGACGGAGTCAACGCCGGACCTTGCCTCTGGCCGAAGTGCCGGACTTCGTCAACACCGAATCGCCGACCGAGTAATCGCACAGGGGCGGCCTGGTGCTGCCTATCAATACACGGACGTCGTCGAGCCTGGCCAGGCTGGCGGCGTTTTTTCATTCGCAACGGACGCGGGGTGCATAGCTGATCAAAGCGTGGGCATCGGGTAGGGCTCGTGGCAACCGACGCGGGAATTCGGCGGCAGGTTCCAGAGTGGTCTCTGGCACTGGTCCGCTCTCCACCTTCCGGCTGTCCCAGCGGTCCCACAACGGCTGAACTTTGTCCAGCCTGCTACCTTCCTCTGTAGCAGGGGGCGCTGAAACGCCTTTTGCTCACGCCTGAGGAGGGCCGCATTATGAACGAGTTGAACACCTATATCTGGATCGGTGGCGTAGCGATCGTGCTGCTCCTGGACCTGTGGGCGATCATCAGCGTGTTTCGCAGTGACAAACGCGATACCACGAAGATGCTCTGGGCTCTGTTGCTGGTGCTGCTGCCAGTCGTAGGGCTGGTCATCTGGGCCATCGCCGGTCCACGTGGGATCAAACGCGGTACCGGTCCATCGTCCCCTGAACACAGCAAAGGATAGGAGCATGACCATGACGACTCGACAAACGCCTGATTCTGCCAACCCTGCAGGCCCCTCCAAGGGTGAACAGCAACGCGATAACGACGCCCACCGGCCTGACAAGGCACGCGAGGGTGAAGACGAATCGACCGCCCAGCGTACTGGCCGCGAGGAAGGCAAGCCTCGTCCTGACTGAAACCAGGTGACCTTTCGGTGTTCCCGCTCGGCCGCGGTCGGCACAGCGCTCGGGCGCAGGGAAATTGAACATCATGAGACTCGTCCCGGTTGTTCGCCGCAGGCGGGGCCATGCAGCCTTGGTAACCAGAGCAGCGTGAAGCGCTGCTATGGTTGCATGGCGTCGAACGGCTAGACGCAAAAGCGCCTGAATTGTCGTGTACACCGCGGCGTTTGGTCAGTTGCGCATGAGCGCGGACCGTACGCCCCTACCGTTAGCGCGTACAGACACTGCGCAGTTCGCAGGCCTGCGCATGACCATTTGTACTATCAAACGGAATCTTTCCTGACCATTCGGTTCTACTTGGCTTCGCAAGTGCCTGCATTGAGCGCAGGTGGTCTTTTTGAGCAGGCTGGAGCCTGCAGGAGCTGATCCATGCCCGTCATCATTACGCCCTCGACCCCTGAGCACGAGATCGAGGCGCACAATGCAATGGTCTTTGGCAATCTCAAGGAACGTCTTGACTTCTACCGTAACGAAATCCAGTACGAGAGCACCATCCTCGCCAACCGCACCGACGCTTACCTGACCTCCCAGTCGTTTCTGGTGATCGCCTTCGTTTCTGCCATGAGCAACCTCAATCCGGAGTGGGGCAAGATGTTCACCATTCTCGTCCCGGTTTTCCTCGCCTCACTGGGTGGGCTGACCACGCTCAACGCCTGGCCGGGCATCCGCGCGGCGTACAAGATCATCGATCACTGGCAGGTCAAGCAGAGCCATCTGCTGCGTAGCGAGCCCCTGATGAGCGCCGCCTACGATGAATCGCCCCTGTTCAGCGAAACAGAAACCTCGCGTGAAGCGCACAAGAAGTCGCTGCTGTTCTCGTTGCGCACACCGTGGATCTTCCTGGGCTTCTGGGTGCTGTTGGGTGTGTACGCGGTATACATCCAGGTCACGTGAGCCGGTAGTCTTCAGCGGCCTCGGCATTTTAATTGAACGTGGCGGCACATTGCCGGCCTGAACCTACAGAGGGCGCACATCGCCGCCCAGGTTCAGGAGAGCACCATGCAACGACACTGTTATCTGGCGGCCGCAACATTGGTCGGCCTGGCCGTGGCCATCGGCGGTTGCGCGCGCGACCCGCAGAAACGTTCGGTTCCCGAGCTTGCGGTGAGTGGCACCAAGAGCATGCTGCGCACCGATGCTGACATGCAGACGGTGCTCAACAAGCTGGCCAGCCTCGATGGCAAGGCCATTGAAAAAACCACCGCCGCTGAAGCCCGCCAGCAGCCCACCGTGACCGATGCGGTCAAGGCGGTGCTCACGGATGAAAAACGCAGCACCGACCCGCAGGCGCTGGTACCGGGTGTGAGCAGCCGCGATGTGACCATTCCCGGCGCCAACGGCAATCTGCCGGCCACGGTCTATACCCCGGCAGGTCCGGGACCGCATCCGGTGGTGCTGTACTTTCATGGTGGCGGCTGGGTGATTGCCGACCGCACGGTGTATGACGCCGGTGCCCGGGGCCTGGCCAAGCAGGCCGATGCAGTGGTGGTTTCGGTGGACTACCGCCGCGCCCCGGAACACAAGTTTCCCGCTGCCCACGACGATGCCCTGGCCGCCTATAAATGGCTGACGACCCACGCCCAGTCGCTGCAGGGTGATCCCAAACGTCTGGCCCTGGCAGGTGAGAGCGCCGGCGGCAACCTGGCCGTGGCCACGGCCATCGCGGCCCGCGATGCCGGATTGGCTGCACCGCGGCACATCCTCGCTGTATACCCAGTGGCTCAGCCCGATACCCACACCGCGTCTTACGACACGTACGCCGATGCCTTGCCACTGAACCGGCCCATGATGCTCTGGTTCGTGCAGCAGATCAGCCGCACCCCGAGCGACGTACAGGACCCGCGCATCAACCTGGTCAAGGCCAACCTGCGTGGCCTGGCTCCAGTCACGCTGGTCAACGCCGAAATCGACCCGCTGCGTGACGATGGGGCTCAGCTCGAGCAGGCTTTGCGTCAGGCGGGCGTCAGTGTCGAGCGCAGAGTGTATGACGGCGTTACCCATGAGTTTTTCGGCACCGCCGCAGTAGTGAAAAAAGCTGAACAGGCCCAGGCCTATGCTGGCCAGCGCCTTAAAGCGGATTTGGACAAGCAATAAATCCTGAACCCGGCGTCATCGCGCCGGGTCAGATCTGATGTCACGTTATTCTGACAACATCCGCCCAAGGAGTTACACATGAACCTCAAACTCAAAGCCGGTATCTGCGGTGTGCTGTTTGCCTTTGCCAGCCATGCAGCCCTGGCAGCTACCAGCCCGGCCAATTTTGTCGATGAAGCCTCTGCCAAGGGCATTGCAGAGGTTGAAGCGGGCAAACTGGCGCTCGAGAAAAGCCAGTCGGCCGACATCAAGACGTTTGCCCAGATGATGATCGACGATCACACCAAGGCCAATCAGAAGCTCAAAGAGATTGCTCAGGGGAAAAACCTCAAGGTTGCGACCGACGCCGAGCTGCTGGACCAGGCCAAGAAGCTGATCCTGGACATTCGCGAAGACTCCTTTGACCGCTCTTACGCCAACAACCAGGTGAAAGCGCACGAAGAGACCGTCAAGCTGTTCCAGGAAGAGATCAACGAAGGCAAGGATGCAGAGCTCAAGGCCTTTGCCGGCGAGACCCTGCCCGCACTTCAGAAGCACCTGGAAGAAGCCCGCAAGCTGGCCGCTGCCCACGGTGGTGATGCTGCCAAGCAGTGATGGGTTGAGGCTGGAGGAAATCGGCGCTCATAGTCGGGTGCCAACCACTTGACCGACCGGGGCCGCTCCGCTGCCCATCGCGGCTAACCGGAGCGCCGGACCGGCCGCTCCCACAGGCTTGCTATTTCCTGTTGGAGCGGCTTTAGCCGCGATGGGCAGCGGAGCGGCCCCAATACCTGCCATACAGATTGATTGACTCGCGCCAAATTCACAGGCGCCGATTGTTTTGTCACGTAGTTCACGATTGGCAGGCTTGAAGAAGGCCGCGCAGGTTGACCAGCGGAAGATGCAGCGCTCGAAGCAGCGCGGCTGCATCGCGCTGCGCGACTATGTGGGGCGGCTTACCGGCCGCCCCGATCAACTTGCCTCAGCGTCGCTTGCGGCTGATTGCGAAGCCGACAACCAAAGCAGCCGCAAATGAGGCAGCGGCCGTGGCCATCAAGTTACTGGGTGACCGAACCATCGGACATTCGCTGTCGACCGCATCCGTTTCCGTGCCAGAAGTGGACTGGGCGTCAGCGTCGGCATCGGCATCGGCGTCGGTATTGGCATTCGCAGCTGCATCAGCATCCTTATCAGCATCAGCATCAGCATCAGCATCAGCATCAGCATCAGCACCCTTATCTGCCTCTGCATCCTGATCCGCATCCCCATCGACGTCCGAATCATCCGCGCCTCCTGGCCGCGTGTCACGATCAGCCCCGGCTTCGCCGGCACGATCACGCTCGGCGTCGTCCGCGACCTCCTCGATGGCCCCGTTCACCTCAGCCCCTACCTCGATCAGCGTCAGCGCCAGTACCGGCCCGTCGGTCACGGTAAGGTTCAGCTCACGGATGTCCCCGGCATGCCGCTCCGGGAACACAGGGTTGCCCGTGCCGTCGAGCTGGTCATAGATGAACCGCTGCCCTTCGAGCCAGCCGACGGCGGTCAGCAGGTCAGCATCCAGGAAGTATTTGCCGTCGAGGAAGAAGCCCTCGAACGGGTGACCACCTTCAGCGGGCTCCACGCGGTAGCGCTCGCCCGGCTTCATGCCGGTGGCGGCGTCGAGCAGCGGGGTGGCAGGCGTGGTGTTTTCAGGCATTGACATGGTCATCTCCCAAGGTGCCGGCAGCGGCGCCGGGTACCAGAATTACCTTGCGGCAGTCGTCCTGTTTCTTGTCGAACAGCTGATAACCCAGTGCGGCCTCTTCGAGCGCCAGGGTGTGGGTGACGATCTGTTCCGGTTGCAGGCGGCCGGCCTGAATGTGCTCCAGCAGCTCTGGCAAGTAACGCTGCACGTGGGTCTGGCCCATCTTGAAGGTCAGGCCCTTGTCGAACGCATCGCCGAACAGGAAGCCATGAATGAAGCCGGCATACACCCCAGGCACGCTGACCACACCGCCCCGGCGCACGGCGGCGATGCACTGGCGCAGCGCCTTGCCGCTGCTGCCTTCGAGCTTGAGGGCAGTGAGCACGGTCTCCGTGGTGCTGCCCTTGGCTTCGAAGCCTACCGCATCGATTACCGCCGCCACACCACGCATGCCCGCGGTCTGGCGGATGATGGTGTCGGCCGGGTCGTCGTCCTGGTCGAAATTGATCGGAATCACGCCGTAGGCTTGCTGGGCATAATCCAGCCGGTATTGATTGTGGTCGACCATGAAGATCTGCTCGGCACCGAGCATGCGGGCACAGGCGGCGGCCAGCAAACCGACCGGGCCAGCACCGTAGATGGCCAGGCTGGAGCCTTGCTCGACACCGGCGTTGAGCACGGCCTGCCAGGCAGTCGGCAGGATGTCGGACAGGAACAGGACTTTGTCATCGGTGAGCGCGGCAGGCACCTTGAAGGGCCCGACGTTGCCGTGCGGCACGCGTACGTAATCGGCCTGGCCGCCTGGAATGCCGCCGTACAGGTGGCTGAAGCCGAACAATGCCGCGCCTGGTGGAATGGCTTTCTTGTTGAGGATCGCTCCGCGCCCGGTATTGGAGGTCTCGCAGGCCGCGAACTGGTCCAGCTGGCAGAAGAAACAGCTGCCGCACGCGATCACGAACGGAATCACAACGCGGTCGCCAGCGCTGACGGCCGTGACCCCGGGGCCCACTTCTTCGACCACGCCCATGAACTCGTGGCCAAAGATGTCGCCATGCTCGGTCTGCGGGATCTTGCCGCGGTACAGGTGCAGGTCCGACCCGCAGATGGCAGTGGCAGTCACCTTCAGAATGATGTCGTCGGGCTGTTCGATAGTCGGGTCGGGGACGTTGTCGACCCGGACGTCGTTGGCACCGTGGTACGTCAATGCTCGCATCGCGCTTAGCTCCTGCTGATTCACTGAGACGGTATGTCTATGCAGAGGAAGCCGCCACGGTGGGCAAAGTTCAGGCGGATGGGCCAGCGGTCGTCAAGGCCTGCAGATTGCCTGGCAGAATCAGCCCGCACGCGCCGCCGTTCAAGCGCCGCCCTTGCTGATCCAGACACGATAATCGGCGACCAGCGCGGCGGGCAGCGCTGGCAATTGTCGGTCGATGGCGTCGGCTTCGGCCTCACTGTTGAGATGATCGGCCAGCCAGGTCACCAGCAGCAGGCGTGAGGTGGGGCAGGGTGCAACGGTTTCCAGAGCGTCGGCCAGGCGACCAAGACGTTCGATACTGTGTTCCAGCTGGGTAATGGGGTTCATGGTACGGCTCTCTGCTCGTGCAAGGTCGGTGGCACCGCGGGCAAGCGCACCATGAAGGTGGTGCCCTGCGCCTGGCTGGAATGAACGCGAATCTCACCGCCATGGGCGGTGACGATCTCTCTGACGATAAACAGCCCCAGGCCCACCGAGCGCCCACCGGCGCAGCGCTCGCTGGCGCGCGTCATCGGTTCGAACAGCCGCTCGATCAGTGCCGGCTCGATGGTCGGGCCGTGATTGTGCACGCACAGGCTGACAGTGCCCTGGCACACGTCGCTGGTCAGGGTGATGCCGTGCTGCAGGTCGCCGTAGGCCGCTGCGTTGGCGACCAGGTTGCCGAGGGTCTGGTGCAGCCGATCGGGATCGACATGCACCTGGCCATGCCCCTTGCTCAAGTGGCGAATACAGGCGTGGGGGAACGCAACGCGCAGTTCGTTGACACTTTCATCGACCAGCCCGGGCAGGTCCACCACCTGACGCTGAATGCTGATGCCCTCACCCATGCGCGCGGAGGCGAGGTCGAGCAGGTCGGCGATCATCCGCTGGGCCCGATCACATGACAGCCCGATGGTGCCGATCAGCTGCTGCTGGCGCGGTGCCCAGTCGCCGCGTGCGAGCAGCCCGGTGGCCATCTTGATGGCCGTGAGCGGATTCTTCAGGTCGTGGCTGGCGACCGCCACCATCTGTTCGGCAAGGGTCGCGCGGCGCTGGGCATCGCGGTAGGCCAGGGCCAGCTCGGCCTTGGCCTCCTGCAACGCCCGCTCGGCAGTGCTGCGCTCGGCGAGCAGTTGCTCGGCACGCTTGCGTGCGCTGAGCAGCTCGCGCTCATAGCGATCACGTTCGACGGTGCCGAACATGGCCAGCTCATAGAACACGCCCCCGGCGTGCTCATGACGCACCCCATTGAGCAGCATGGTGATGACGCGACCGTCGGCATGCTGCAGGTCGAGCTTCACCTCGGCCACCGAGCCCTGGATCTTCATCAGCGGCGCCCAGTGGGTCTGGTGAAAAATGCGCCCACCCATGGTCAGCAGGCTCTGGAAGCGCCTGCCGAGCAAGGCGGTCGGGTCGCTGCCAAGCCAGCGCGAGAAGGTCTGGTTGCTGCGCAGGATGGTGCCGTCCTCGGTGGTCACCACCAACCCGCAGGGCGCGCGCTCGAGCAGCGCATCAGCCTCCGGCAACAGACACTCACCGACCAGCATGGGCACCGAACCGCTGAGCCAAGAAAGCATCGATCGCTTCACCGCAGGCGCTGGGCGCGCTCATGTGCGGACAGTGGCCGATGTTCGGCACCAGGGTCAGCTGGCTGTTGGGCAGGACCTGATGCAGGTAGCTGCCAACGGCCTGCGGCGCGATCAGGTCGTCGCTCGACTGCAGGATCAGGGTGGGTGTGGGTAACCCGGCGATGTCGTCGCGGTTGTCCGAAAGGAAGGTGACCCGGGCGAACTGGCGGGCGATGTCTGGATCGGTACGGCAGAAGCTGTTGGTGAGCTCCTCGCCCAGCGCCGGCTCACCCGGTGCACCCATGATCACCGGGGCCATGGTGCTCGACCAGCCCAGGTAATTGCTGTCGAGGGTATCGAGCAAGGAATCGATGTCGGCGCGGCTGAACCCGCCGACGTAGTCATCGACGTCGATGTAGCAGGGCGATGGGCCGATCATCACGTGCGCGGCGATGCGCCCGGGATGCAGGCGGTCGGCGAGGGCACCGATCATCGCGCTGACCGAGTGGCCGACCACCACCACCGGGCCTTCGGCAAACCGCTCGATGAGGTCGTTGAGGTCGGCGGCATAGCCCCACAGCTCGGCGTACTTGACCGGATCGTAGGCGCTCAGGTCAGAGCCGCCAGCGCCCACCAGGTCATAGCTGACGGTGCGAAAACGCTCGGCAAAATGCGGGAGGAGAAAGCGCCACATCGCCTGGTCGCAGCCAAAGCCATGGGAAAAGATCAGTGTGGCGTTGCCACTGCCACAGACTTGCACATTGTTACGCCGTCGAAGATCCATGTGGATTCCAGAACGCTGAACCATGAAAGAGGGCGCGGAGGTGCCCGCGCAGGCGATACCGAAGGATGATCACCGGGCAGGACGCCCGGCGCAACAGGGTCAGGCGGCCGGGCGCAGAGCGGGGCGACGGGCCAACTGGCCCTCGATCACCTGGTAGAACTGGTCGATTGACCAAGGCTTGGGTAGAAACACCGCACCCTCGGGCAAGGGCAGGGCGAACCCGTCGTGATAGCCGCTCATGACCACCACCGCCAGCTCCGGCGACTGGCTCTGGGCGCGCCAGGCCAACTGCATACCGTCCAGCGTGCCAGGCGTCTGCACGTCAGTCAGAAGCAACGACCAAGGCGCCTGTTCAAGCGCAGCCAGGCCCTCGTCGGCGGTTTCCACGGCCTTGACCGTCGCCCCCAGGTCTTCCAGGGCAAACACGATCAGCTCGCGAATCATGCGTTCGTCTTCTACCAGAAGAATGCTGGGGGCAGGGGCCGACGGTAAGGGTTCGATCATTGCGGATGCTCAGTGTGCGGATGCGAATGTGTCAGCGCCTGGCACGGGGCCAGGCGCAAACCCGCTGATATCCCTGTGACATCACCGTGTCGCAGGAATTCCACGAAAATCCCGGCCCGCCGATTCGGAGGATGAATCAGTGGCGGGCGGGGAGGTTGCTTCACTTCACCGCGTTGATGATCGCCTCATTGAACGCGGGCAGATCGTCAGGGGTGCGCGAGGTGATCAGGTGCCAGCCATTGGCGTTGCATTCCTTGACCTCTGCATCGACCCACATGCCCTTGGCGTTGACCAGGTCGGTGCGCACGCTCGGGAAGGAGGTCAGGGTCTTGCCTTCGATCACGCCGGCATCGATCAGCGCCCACGGGCCGTGGCAGATGGCCGCGATCACTTTGCCCGCGCTGCTGAAATCCTTGATCAGACGCAGTGCGTCCTTGTCCTGGCGCAGGTTGTCGGCGTTGACCGTACCGCCGGGGATGACCAGCGCGTGGTAGTCGTCAGCCTTGACCTCGGCCAGCTTGGCCTTGGCGCTGACCACCTGGTCTTTTTCGGTGTCCTGCAGGAACGTCTGGGTGTCGCCGCCCTTGATCGAGGCATGCGTGACCTCGGCACCTGCCTGTTGCAAGGCCTGCAGGGGTTTGAGCAATTCGTCGCGTTCGATGCCGGTATCGGAGGTGATGATCAGAACGCGTTTGCCGGTCAGTTGTGAGCTCATGGTGTCTCCAGAAGTGCTGTGATCATGAAGCCGCCTATGCTCAGCGTGGCGTGAGCCAGGGGCAAAGAAACGTTGCCCCCGGTTGATCCGCACAGGCGGTGGAAGGTTTGATTTATTTGCGCGGCTCATGCATCGGGCAGCCATTGTGCTGGCCGCGGAAGGTCGCCGACATCTCGTAAGCAGGCTTGCGTGTGCGCATGACCCCGCCCAGCGGACGGTGCGCCGCCAGCCCGTGCCAGGGGCTGAACGCCATGCCGTCGTCGATGGCGCGGACGTTCTCGGGCGACCATGCCGGCTGTGCACCGACCTGCAGGCGCGCCACGGTGACGTAGGGGCTGAGGTCTTCCGGCCATTGCTTGGAGGCATCCTCGATGGGCATGTGCTCAAGGTCAGTGGCCAGCTGCACGCGGATTTCCCAGACGCCGCCTTGTTGCTCGAAGAACTCGCTCACGGCTGCACGCAGGCCGTCGGGGTTGCCGTCGAAATCCACGTGCTGATCGGTCAGCGCGGTGAGCTGCGGCGCCACCGGCACCAGCGCCACCTTGGCGTAGTAGGGGCCATACAGCAGCGGTACGACGGTGGTGAAGCTTTCGCCGAGAATGTGCGTCTGCGGATGCCCGCCCAGGCTTTTCAGCGTGCCGCTTTCCCCGCCCACCGCCTCAAGGGTGGCTTCCACCCCGCGCAGCACCGCCGACATCACCTGCTTGGTGCGCGGCATCTTGTCAGTGGTCTTGGCCAGCAGCTTGAGGGTCTTGAGAAAATCCTTGGGCGTGGCAGCAGTGAAGGCCTTGGCGTTCTGCATGACGAAATCCTGCGTCACATCGCCTTCACTGCCCGGCAGCCGCTCGCCCTCGACACCGACCATCTTCACGGCCAGGCCGCGTGGTGTGGACACTTTGTCGTCGAGGATATCGCCTGGGTTGGTGGAGAAGCGCAGATAGGCGGGGTAGGTGCCAGGCCGGGCAAAGGCACCCTGGGCCAGAGGCGGCGAGAGGTTGTCCAGCACGGTGATCTCGCCCAGCAGCAGGCCGTGGCCCTTGGCGTGCACGCTGCGGTCGGAGTGGCCGCGGTGCTCGAAAGTGGTCTGCATGATCGTGCGCAGGGTGTCGGCCAGTTCCTGGCTGGTCTGCGCTTCGTCATCAGGAATCTGCTCGAAACCGGGCTGGAAGGTCAGGGGGGCGGTGGGCGTGGGGGTGGCGCGGTCGCTCATGGTGTTCTCCTCTTGGCTCAGGGCATCGCAAGGAGGGCGTTGTGCACGCTTCTGCTCGGTGCGAGTTCTCAGAGGAGCGATGCCGCCGCGAGACGGTTCAGCGAGGATGCTGGCCATGCCGACCGACGGCCCGGCGCACGCGGCCTGAACTTTCGCTGAATCCGCGCCTTCAGAACTTGCACAACCCCGATTTCCCGTCCGAGGCGCCCCATGTCGCTCATTCACCCTACCGCCCACTTCAAGCCGTACCTGTCCGCCGCTGGCGGCTGGGGTTCGGCGCGTTCGGTCATGCAGGTGCTGTGGCGCGAGCAAGCCCTGGCCAGTGGAACGCTGGCGCTGTTCAAGCAGAACAAGCCTAAGGGCTTTGCCTGCGTCAGCTGTGCCTGGGGCAAGCCGGGCAACCCCCATGCGCTGGAGTTCTGCGAGAACGGTGCCAAGGCCACGGCCTGGGAGTTGACGCGCCTGCGCACCGGGCCTGATTTTTTCGACGAGCACACCTTGAGCGAGCTGCGTACCTGGACTGACCACGCGCTGGAGCAGCACGGCCGCCTGACCCATCCAATGCGCTATGACCCGGCCAGCGACCGTTACCGTACCACCACCTGGAGCGAGGCCTACGCCGCCATCGGCCAGCAGCTCAAGGGCCTGACGCCGGAGCAGGTGGTGTTCTATGCCTCAGGCCGCGCTTCGCTGGAAGCCTCGTTCATGTACCAGCTGTTTGCCCGTGCCTACGGCAGCAACAACCTGCCGGACAGCTCGAACATGTGCCACGAAAGCACCTCGGTGGGGTTGCAGGAAAGCATCGGCGTGCCCGTCGGTACGGTGACGCTGGAAGACTTCGAGCACACCGACTGCATCTTCTTCTTCGGCCAGAATGTGGGCAGCAACAGCCCGCGCATGCTCCACCCACTGCAGGAGGCGCGCAAACGCAAGGTCCCGATCATCACCTTCAACCCGTTGCGCGAACGGGGCCTGGAGCGCTTCGTCAACCCGCAGTCGCCGGTGGAGATGCTCGGCCCGGAGTCGACGGTGATCAGCACGCAGTACCATCAGGTGAAGATCGGCGGCGACCTGGCTGCCGTGACCGGGATCATCAAGGCGGTGCTCGAGCTGGACCGCCTGGCCCGGGCCGCCGGGCAGCCTGCAGTGCTGGACGACGCCTTCATCGCTGAACACACCGACGGCCTCGAGCCCCTGCGCCAGTGGGTGGACGAGCACGACTGGACCTGCCTGGAACAGCACAGCGGCCTGAGCCGCGGCGCGTTGGAAGCGGCCGCCACGGTGTACGCGCGCAGCACGCGGGTGATGGTGATCTGGGGCATGGGCATGACCCAGCACCGCAAGGGTGTGGACAACGTGCAGATGATGGTCAACCTGCTTCTGCTGCGCGGCAACATCGGCAAGACCGGCGCTGGCGTGTGCCCCGTGCGCGGCCACTCCAACGTGCAGGGCCAGCGCACCGTAGGCATCACCGAGGACCCGCAGAAAGTGCCGGTCGACAAGCTACAGGCGCTGTTCAATATCCGCGTGCCGGAGAAAAAGGGCCTGGCCACGGTGGACACCTGCGAAGGGATTCTCGACGGTTCGGTGAAGGGCTTCATCGGCCTTGGCGGCAACTTTCTCCGGGCGATTCCCGATACCGACCGGATGGAGCCGGCCTGGGCGAACCTCGAGCTCAACGTGCAGGTGGCCACCAAGCTCAACCGCACCCACCTGCTGCCCGGTGGCCAGACCTGGCTGCTGCCCTGCCTGGGCCACATCGAAATCGACCGCCAGGACGGTCGCGAGCAGGTCTACAGCACCGAAGACAGCACCGGCTGCCTGCGTGCCTGGCAAGGCACCACGGAGCCCGCCCATGACATGCTGCGCTCGGAGGTGGCCATTCTTGCAGGCCTGGCGGAGCAAACCCTGGACGGTCATTGCACGGTGCCCTGGGATGCCTGGCGCCAGGACTACGCCCTGGTGCGTCAGGCCATCAGCCAGACCTACCCGGAGATCTTCCACGACATGGAAACCCGCATGTGGCAGCCCGGCGGCTTCCATCGCCCCTTGGGCGCCTGCAAGCGCGAATGGCACACCGAGACCGGCACCGCCCGTTTCATGACCCCGGCAAGCCTGGAGGAAGACCCCGACGTGGCCGTCGACGGTGCGCGGCGCGACGTGCTGCAACTGATGACGCTGCGCAGCAACGACCAGTTCAACACCACCGTGTATGGCTATGACGACCGTTTCCGCGGCGTCAAGGGGACGCGCAGCGTGCTCTTCATGAACCGCGATGACGTGGTACGGCTGGGCTACGCGCCGGGGGACTGGGTGACCGTGCGCACGGCCATCGAGCCCGAGGTGCGCCGTGAGGTGGGGCCATTGCAGATCATTGGCTATGACATTCCGCAGGGCTGCGCGGCGGCCTACTACCCCGAATGCAATCCGCTGGTGCCGCTGTGGCACCACGCCGAGCGCAGCAAGGTGCCTGCGTCGAAGTCGGTGCCGGTTACCTTGCAGCGCGCCCAGCCCAACCGCGCAGACCTGGCCCACGCGGTGCCAGAACACGATCAGGTGATGTGAGCGGTGTGCCGCGCTTGAGCCTGGCGGTAGGCCGCTGCGTACCGCTCAGCGCGCCGTTGCGGCCTGCTGGCGCTCCGCGAGGGCCCGCTCGATCTGCTGCATGCGCTGCGCGGCGGTCGCCTTGGCCTGGGGATCATTGGCGCTGTCGCGCATCAGGCGATTGAGCTTTTCGGCCAGTTGCCGGCCCTCCAGGCTCTGGCTCAGCGCCCTGGCCTTGGCGGGATCGGCGGTCGCGGCGATGACCATGTCGAACTCGGCGTCGTTGAAGTGATCTTCGCTGTAGAGCTTGAACAGGTCCTGACGCTGGTCCTGGACGGTGAGGTGCTCACGCAGCACTTGGTTGACCTGCGCTTCGGGCACCGCTGGAAAACGCGGCGCCAGGAGCTCGGCCATGCGCGAGATGTTGTGGTCATAGGCGTCCTGCATCGGAAGCTGCGCGACGATCTTCTGTTCGCGAGGGTTAAGGTGTTCGGATGCAGATTGATCACAGCCGGTCAGGGCGGCAATCAGCAGCGCAATCATCAAGCAAGCGGAACGAGACATGAGCGGCAGCCTGGGTAACCTCGACGTGCCAGTGTACTGCACACGTGGCGCGCTGCGCTGATCGACTTGTCGCATCACGCCATGTTCGGTAAAACGGCGGGTCCTGCACGATGCACCTGGAGCCCTGATGCCATCCTGGACCCTGCAACACGCCACCGCGGCGCAGGTCGACGAAATCGTCCGCTTCGTCAATCGCGCCCGCGCCGAGCTGTTTCCCAAGCTCGCTGACGCCGCTGAACCCGATGATCTGAGGGATTTCGAGCGGACCTACCTGACGGGCCAAGGCTGCTTCCTGACCGCCCGCGACCACGGCCGGCTGGTCGCGGTCATCGGCTATGTGCCCTACGACCACCGCTTTGCGCAGTTCGACTACCGGGCAGTGAAAGTGGTGGAAGTGGTGCGCCTGTTCGTGCTGCCAGAGTACCGCCGTGCAGGCCTGGCAGCGGCCTTGTTCAACGCGTTGCGCGACGAGGCCGTGAAGGCCGGCGTGGAGTGCCTGTACCTGCACACGCATCCGTTTCTGGGCGGAGCCATCGCGTTCTGGGAGCGCCAGGGATTCATCCTGGAACAGGTCGAGGACGACCCGGTGTGGCAGACCACGCACATGACCTTGTCGCTGGCGGACTGACCGTTACGCCGGTGCAGTCCTGGGCACGACCCTGGTCGGCCGGGCACCCTTGCAGTGCCCGGCCATCGCCTCAGCGCTGGCTCAGTGGCGGGGTGCGCGGCGGCACTACACGGCGCTGGCCGGTGGCTTCAAAGGCGCTGGCATAGCGCAGCAAGGCGGAGTCGTCGTAGGCCTTGCCGGCAAACGTCAGGCCTACCGGCATGCCGATGTCGGCCATCACGCCCATCGGTACCGTCACGGTTGGCACACCTAGGTGGCGGATCGCCAGGTTGCCATTGGCCACCCACACACCGTTGCTCCAGGCGAGGTCGGCCGAGGACGGATTGACGTCGGCATCGGCCGGGCCCACGTCGGCCACGGTGGGAAACAGCACGGCGTCGAGCTGCAACTGCGCCATCCAGTCTTCCAGGTCCTGCTTGCGCGTCTGTTCCAGGCCGCGCAGGCCGTCGGGCAGGGTCGCAATCTGCTCCCAGCTCGGCAGGCCACGCTTGGCCATGTTGACGTATTCGTCCATGCCCGCGGCCAGGTCGTCTTCGCGATTGGGCAGGGTGCCCGGATCGTGGGGGAAGATCTGCGGCCCGTCGACATCGGCCAGACGGTTGAGCGATGGGTCGTCGTTGGCTCGCAGGAAATCGTCGAAGGCCCACCCGGAAAGGGTCCACAGCTCGTCGTGGAGGAACTCGCGGCTGACGATGCCGCGGTTGTACACGGTCGGCGCACCGGGGCGGTCGCCCTCGCAGTTGGACACCAGTGGGAAGTCCACCTCGATCACCTCGGCGCCGGCCGCTTCCAGCGCCTGGCGCGCGGCCTGCCACAGGGCGATCACGCTGGCGCGAGTGTGGATCCGCTGCCCGGTCGGGCCGCCGATACCGGGTTTGTCTGCGCTGCCAGCGGCCTCATCGGCATTGATGTACATGCGCGGCACGCCGAAGCGTTTGCCATTCAGGGCGCCGGGCTCGGCGGCCAGATCCAGGTAGGACGCCGGCCGTACGCTACTGGCGGCCGGGATGGGCACCCAGGGTTGCAGGCGCCACAGGTCGCCGCGTGGGTTGGGGTCGTCGGCCACCACCACATCGAGCACTTCCAGCAGGTCGGCCATGGTCCGGGTGAAGGGCACGACGACGTCCATGGTGGGCGTCAACGGCCAGTTGCCGCGCACCGAAATCACCCCGCGCGACGGGGTATAGGCGCACAGCCCGTTGTTCGACGCCGGGCCGCGACCGCTTGACCAGGTCTCCTCGGCCAGGCCGAAGGCGCTGAAGCTCGCCGCCGTGGCGGTGCCGGCGCCGTTGGACGAGCCGGAGGCAAACGGGGCAGTGAGATAGGCAGCGTTGTACGGGCTTTCGGCACGCCCGTAGACACCCCGCTGCATGCCGCCGTTGGCCATGGGCGGCATGTTGGTCTTGCCCAGGCAGATGGCGCCAGCGGCGCGCAGACGCTCGACCGTGAAGGCATCGCGCTGAGCCACCAGGCTCTTGAATGCCGGGCTCCCGGACGCTGCGCTCAGGCCCTTGACCAGGTAGCTGTCCTTGGCGGTGTAGGGGATGCCGTCCAGTGGCCCGCACAGTTCCCCGCGTGCGCGGCGGGCGTCGGAGGCCTGGGCCTCGGCCAGGGCGTCGGGGTTGTGCACCACCACGGCGTTGAGCGCGGTGGCCGTGTCGCGACCATCGTAAGCGGCGATGCGGGCGCGATACGCTTCGACCAGCTCGACTGCCGTGATACGGCCAGCGGCCAGCGCCTCGCGCAGGGCGGCAATGGACAGCTCGGTTACCTCGATCATGCGTTCACCAGAAAATGAGGACAAAGGGGGCAGGCGATCACCAGCAGGTACGGCGCTGCAGGGACTGGCCAGGGTCGCTGTGCAGCCCTCGAGTGTGCGGCACGCCAGCGCGGTTGTCGGGCCGCGCCTGGCACATCAGGGCCGTGGGCGACAGCATCGGACAGCCTGTGTCAGCACGTTCGCAGAAGGGCTGCTGAACAATCGCGCCAGTGTACTAGAAGCCCTCAGGCCGCGCAGGCCTGCGCCCCGGCAATGGTCGTTTGCAGCACAGCACGGCAGGCGCTGTGGCCTGCCGTGCTGTCGAGATTGCTCTGGGGTCTACCTGCGCGGGGTGGCAGACGGCGTACGTTGCTCGATCGCCCGGGTCAGGCTCTCCAGCAGGCCGCGTTCCACCTCCTCGATCTGCTGCAGGATGCGCTCGCTGGCCGTCTGATACTGACCGGAATTGACCGCGACCCGCCGTAACCTGCCAGTTTCATCGAGCAGTGGCTGTTGCAGCGCTGCCTCGAGCAGGGTACGTACCGAGGCGGGCAACGGGGTGACGGGCCCGGCCTGCTCGTCCAGGCAATCATCGAGGTAGTCCAGGGCACTGCGCCAAAAGTCGGTCAGCGCCTCGAACTGCCTCAGGTACTGCTGGCGCACCGCACGCTGCCACTGCGGTTGCTCCAGCACCCACTGGCGGCGTGCCTGGGCATCCTGATCGAGCTGGCGCACCGCCGCGAGCACGTTGTCGCGCACCCGCTGGCTGACGTGGGCAATCTGCCCGTAAAGCATGCCCACGCTGGGTTCGGGGTAGTCGAGGTCTACGGCCAGGGCCTGGCGCAAGGCCAGGCGGATCTCGATGTCATCGACCAGCGCGTCGATCAGCTCCACATCGGGCAGGATCGCTACATCATCCAGCGGATCGAGCGGCAGGCTGGCTTCATCTCCGGTCAGCGCCGCCTCCTGCAAGGCCGCCTTGCGCGCGCTGCGGCGCCAGGCGATGCGCTCGGCCAGCACATTGACCTGCTCGCGGCGATACAACCGGCCGAAGACGCGCCATTGCTCGCCCAGGGGATCTGCGGCGAGGCTGGCGTCCTGGATCAACAGGCGGATTTCCAGCGCGCTGAAGGCGTCCGCCCCAGCGTCGCCGCAGGTCGGGGGGAAGGCCTGGGCATCGTCGTTCAGGGCTTGCAGCAACGCATCGTCCTCGCTGGCCCGCTGCAGCATGATCCAGACGCGGTGGCGCAGTCCGCGCCCATTGTTCTGCGCTTCGGCCGACATCACCAGCCGCTCCAGCACGCCCGCGAGGGCCTGATTGTTGCCCTGCTCGAACAGCGCGTCCCACAGGGCGTTCTGCACTGGCGTGGCATGGGCGCGCCACACTATCTGCCAGGGTGGAATGTCGCCGACCTCTTCGAAGACGTTTGCGCCGACGCTGATCAGTCGAGCCCGCGCAGCGCTTTCAAGGCGGTTGTAGTTCATGCGCCAGCGGCGCCCTGGCAGGCGAGCGGCCAGGTCACGGACAAACGGGCTGGCCAGGAGCGCGTCGAGGTCTGGCAAGGTGTGGATGCGGTTGCTCGACAGGTCGATCAGGCGCAACGCGTACTGCGGCTGGCTCATCAGGGTGGTGAGGCCCCCAGGCCAGGCCCGCAGGTCGCAATTGGTCATGCTCAGCGTGTGCAGGCGGGCCATGAAGCGCAGGTCGGGGGCCACGCCCAGTGGGTTGAAGTCCAGCCGCAGTACCTGCGGATGGACCAGGCTCTGAAAGCCCAGGGCCTGGGCTTCGTCGAGCACGATGCCGTTGCTGGACAGGTTCAGCGTGTCCAGGCGCAGCCTGGCCAGCATTCCCAGCGTGGAGGCGTCCACGACCAGTCGATTGCGCCGCAGCACCAGTACGCGCAGCCGGCGCATGGCACTCAGGGCCAGGTCGGCCGACGCCCCCAGTTGCACCAGGCCACTGCTCGACAGGTCCAGCTCGACCAGCCGGGGCACAGCGCGTAGCGCCTGGAACAGGGCCTCGGCATCGATCTCGACATTCTGGGTGATGCTCAGTCGTTCCAGGTTCGGGAAGTGTTCCAGGAACTGGCCGTCGATCTCGCGCAGCGCCAGGTTTTCCAGCACCAGCCCGCGCACGTGGGGAAAGCGCGCGGTGATCGAGGGCAGGCGGCCGATATGCAGGTGTTCGAGCCTCAGCGTGTCGGGCGGGATCGATCCCAATCGGCGCCAGCTGCTTCTGATGAACTCGGAACAACGAAAGCGCTCGTCACGTTCAACGACATTGGCGCCGGCCTGCGCCCATTCACGAAGATCAGCGATCAGCGTGGTCTGCTCGTACTCCAGCGCAAGCAGTGCCTGGCCCAGGTCGCCGGTGCTGGCCAGGTGTGCCTGCAGCTCGCCGAGCCTGGCGTCGTCCAGCGCCGGGTACAGGGCCTGCAGCCGGCGCAGGGCGCCTTCGCGCAGGCGACGGGGGACTGCGCGGCCGCTGAGCGGGTAGCCGAGTTGGC
>NZ_DAMCCR010000053.1:0-300 GCF_032058845.1 Pseudomonas sp.
GCACCTGTGGCGGCCCCTGCCCCCCCCGCACCGCCGGCGCCCAAGCCCGTCACGCCGCCTTCGGCCAACGCGGGTTACCTGAACAACCCGCCACCAGACTACCCGTCACTGGCGATGCGCCGTGGTTGGGAGGGCACGGTGCTGCTGCGTGTGCAGGTTCTGGCCAGCGGCGCACCCGGCCAGATCCAGGTGCAGAACAGCAGCGGCCGCGCGCAGCTGGACGAGGCGGCCGTGGCGGCAGTGAAACGGTGGCGCTTCGTTCCGGCCAAGCAGGGCGACGTCGCCCAGGACGGCTGGGTC
>NZ_DAMCCR010000053.1:460-29487 GCF_032058845.1 Pseudomonas sp.
CGTCATCTGGCTGCTGATCCTGTTTTCCGTAGCCACCTGGGCCCTGGTGCTGATCAAGGGCTTGCAGTTCACCCGCCTGAAACGCCAGGACCGCCGCTTCCATACGCAATTCTGGGCCGCGCCCAGCCTGGATTCGGCTGCCACGTTGGCGCAGAACCAGCCTGGCGCTGCCGCGCGCGTGGCCCAGGCCGGCTACGCCGCGATCCAGGTGCCGCACAGCGCCCACGCCGCTGACCTCAGCCAGGCGATCAATCATCAGGACCGCCTGGAGCGCGCCCTGCGCCAGCAGATCGTGCGCGAGCGCCGCTCACTGGAAAGCGGCCTGGCGATCCTCGCCAGTATTGGCAGCACCTCGCCCTTCATCGGCCTGTTCGGCACGGTGTGGGGCATCATGTCGGCGCTCAAGGGCATCAGCGCGGCGGGCTCGGCGAGCCTGGAAACCGTGGCCGGTCCCATCGGCGCGGCACTGGTCGCTACCGGCGTCGGCATTGCCGTCGCGGTGCCTGCGGTGCTGGTGTACAACTACTACCTGCGGCGCCTGAAGCTGACCGTCGCCGACCTCGATGATTTCGCCCATGACTTCTACAGCCTGGCGCAGAAGCATGCGTTCCGCGTGCAACTGCAGGCAGTACCGCTCCGAGCGGGCGGCAGCGTTGCCGGACGCCCTGTGAAGGAGGCCTCCTGACATGGCCTTTTCCACCCAGGACAGCGACGAAGTACTCAGCGAGATCAACGTGACGCCTCTGGTGGATGTGATGCTGGTGCTGCTGGTGGTGTTCATCGTGACCGCGCCGCTACTCACCAACGCGATTCCCATCAACCTGCCCAAGACCGAAGCGGTGGCGCCGGTGGAACAGAAAGATCCGCTGGTGGTGAGCATCGATGAGCAGGGCAAGGTGTTCATCGACAAGGACGAGATCCGTCCCACGCAACTGGAGAACCGGTTGCAGGCAGCCAAGGCCAAAGATGCTGACGTCCGTGTGCAATTGCAGGCCGATGACGGGGTGAATTATGGCGAAGTGGCCCGGGCGATGGCGTCCATCGAACGGGCGGGGATCAGCAAGCTGTCGGTGATCACGGCACGCTGAGCGAGGTGAGTCAGGCCCGATCCGGAGCGCCGGATCGGCCGCTTCTTGGGCCGCGGTTCTGTTCAGGATGAGGCATAGACAGGAGACGCACGAGGATGCCGGGGTATGGGAAGGGCAAGGAGGCTGACCCTTAGCGGTCAGGTCCTTGCCGTGTACCGCCTCAACCAGCGATCAACTGCCGCAACACATAATGCAAGATCCCCCCCGCCTTGAAGTATTCCACCTCGTTGAGCGTGTCGATTCGGCACAGCACCTCGAGTTCTTCGGTTTTCCCGTCTTCACGGGTAATGCGCAGGGTCAGCGGCATGGCGGGGCGAATCGTCGCATCGGTCAGGCCGACCACGTCGATCTGCTCACGGCCCGTCAGGCCGAGGCGCTTGCGATCAGCGCCCGGTTTGAACTGCAGCGGCAGCACGCCCATGCCTACCAGGTTCGAGCGGTGAATACGTTCGAAGCTCTCGGCCAGGACAGCCTTGACGCCGAGCAGGTTGGTCCCTTTTGCCGCCCAGTCGCGGCTGGAGCCGGTGCCGTATTCCTGACCGGCGATGACCACCAGCGGCGTACCGGCTTGCTGATAACGCATGGCCGCATCGTAGATCGACAGCTTTTCACCCGTCGGGATGTGCAGCGTGTTGCCGCCTTCTTCACCGTTGAGCATTTCGTTGCGGATGCGGATGTTGGCGAAGGTGCCGCGCATCATCACTTCATGGTTGCCACGGCGTGAGCCGTAGGAGTTGAAGTCGCGCGGCTCCACGCCCTTGTCGCGCAGGTAACGGCCGGCCGGGCTATCGGCCTTGATGTTGCCGGCCGGGGAGATGTGGTCAGTGGTGACCGAGTCGCCGAGCAGCGCAAGAATGCTGGCGCCACGCACATCCTCGATTTTTGGCGGTGGGCCGCCGATGGCGTCGAAGAACGGCGGGTGCTGAATGTAGGTGGAGCGCTCATCCCATTGGTAGGTGGCCGCTTGCGGCACCTCGATGGCCTGCCACTGGGCATCGCCCTTGAACACTTCGGCGTATTCCTTGTGGAACATCTCGGTGCTGACCTTGGCCACCGCGTCAGCGATTTCCTGCTGGCTGGGCCAGATGTCCTTGAGGTACACCGGCTGGCCGTCCTTGCCGGTGCCCAGCGAATCGCGCGAAAGGTCCACGCGCACGCTGCCGGCCAACGCGTAGGCGACCACCAGGGGCGGGGAGGCCAGCCAGTTGGTCTTCACCAGCGGATGCACACGGCCCTCGAAGTTGCGGTTGCCCGACAGTACCGAGGCGACCGTGAGGTCGTCGCTGCTGATGGCCGTTTCGATGTCCTCGTTGAGCGGCCCGGAGTTGCCGATGCAGGTGGTGCAGCCGTAGCCGACCAGATCGAAGCCCAGCTGGTCGAGGTAAGGCGTCAGGCCTGCAGCCTCGAAGTAGTCAGTGACCACTTTCGAGCCGGGTGCCAGCGAGCTCTTGACCCACGGTTTGCGCGTCAGACCGTGTTCGATGGCCTTCTTCGCCACCAGGCCTGCGGCCATCATCACGCTGGGGTTGGAGGTGTTGGTGCAGGACGTGATGGCGGCGATCACCACGGCGCCGTCGCGCAACGGGCGCGAGTGGCGGGTGTCGTCTTCATAGGTGCCGGCCTGATCGGCATTACCCACGGCCACACCGCCGCCGCCTTCGCTTTCCAGGCGACCGACTTCCTTGCCTGCGGTTTTGGGTTGCAGGTCCATGAAGCCGTCGAACGTCTTGCTGACGTCCTCCAGTGCGACGCGGTCTTGCGGGCGCTTGGGGCCGGCAAGGCTGGCACCGACCTCGTGCATGTCCAGGCCCAGGCTGTCGCTGAATACCGGTTCCTGGCCGGGCTCGCGCCACAGCCCCTGGGCTTTGCAGTACTGCTCGACCAGCTCGACGGTTTCCGCCGGGCGGCCGGACAGGCGCAGGTAATCGAGGGTCACGTCGTCGACCGGGAAGAAGCCGCACGTGGCGCCGTACTCCGGGGCCATATTGGCCAGGGTGGCGCGGTCGGCCAGCGGCAGTTCGGCCAGGCCATCGCCATAGAACTCGACGAACTTGCCCACCACACCTTTCTTGCGCAGCATCTGCGTCACGGTCAGCACCAGGTCGGTGGCGGTGATGCCTTCGCGCAGCTTGCCGGTGAGCTTGAAGCCGATCACTTCGGGAATCAGCATCGACACCGGCTGGCCGAGCATGGCCGCCTCGGCTTCGATGCCGCCCACGCCCCAGCCCAGTACGCCCAGGCCATTGATCATGGTGGTGTGCGAGTCAGTGCCGACCAGGGTGTCGGGGAAGGCGAAGGTGCGACCGTCTTCCTCACGCGTCCACACGGTGCGGCCCAGGTATTCCAGGTTGACCTGGTGGCAGATGCCGGTGCCCGGCGGTACCACGCTGAAGTTGTCGAAGGCGCTCTGGCCCCAGCGCAGGAACGCGTAGCGCTCGCCGTTGCGCTGCATCTCGATCTCGACGTTCTCGCCAAAGGCCTCGGGGCTGGCGAACTTGTCGACCATCACCGAGTGGTCGATCACCAAGTCCACCGGCGACAGCGGGTTGATCTTCTGCGGGTCGCCGCCGGCCTTGGCCATGGCGTCGCGCATGGCGGCCAGGTCGACCACGGCGGGTACGCCGGTGAAGTCCTGCATCAGCACACGTGCCGGGCGGTACTGGATTTCCCGGTCCGAACGGCGCGCCTCCAGCCACTGCGCGAGGGCGGCGACGTCGTCACGGGTGACGGTCTCGCCATCTTCCCAGCGCAGCAGGTTTTCCAGCAGCACCTTGAGCGACATCGGCAGCTTTTGCAGGTCGCCCAAGGTGCGGGCGGCCTCCGGCAGGCTGTGGTAGTGGTAGACCCGACCTGCAACATCGAGGGTTTTCAGGGTCTTCAGGCTATCGAGCGAGGGCATTGCCAACTCCTTCTGCGCCGGTGCCCGACGATCGCACAACGTCGTCGGTGTCACCTCGTGATGACGGCCCGCACGGCACGGGCCTGGCTCCAGGCTCTGTACGAAAGGTGTCAGTGGCTGACCTGGCAGCGTCGCGGCGAGTATCGAATGCCGTCTCGATGCTGCCAGATCGGCCCCGTGGGTCGTGCTTGGCGCAGGTGGCCTTCGCGCGGTCCGGACATCTTTCGTACAGAGCCTGATTGGGGGCCGGGTATCGCCCGGCCTGCTCAGGTGTGGACCGGCAGAGCGTGTCGCCGGTTCGATCTTCCTTTATCATTCGCCGCCTTGCCGGCGCCCACCTTGCGCCGGAACAAGGCTGGCGCGAGCTGCGCCGCTGTCGTGGAGTGACGAATGAGTACCCTGTTCATGCATTGCCGGCCCGGCTTCGAGGGCGAGGTCTGCGCTGAGATCAGCGAACACGCCGCGCGCCTCGGCGTGCCCGGTTACGCCAAGGCCAAGCCGCAGAGCGCCTGTGCCGAGTTCATCTGCACCGACGCCGGTGGCAGCGAGCAATTGATGGCCGGCCTGCGTTTCGACCAGCTGATCTTCCCGCGCCAGTGGGCCCACGGGCAGTTCCTCGACCTGCCGGAAACCGACCGCATCAGCGTGCTGCTCGACCACCTGCGCGCGTTGCCAGTGTTTGGCAGCCTGTGGCTGGAAGTGCTCGACACCAACGATGGCAAGGAGCTGTCCACCTTCTGCAAACGCTTCGAAGGCCCGTTGCGAAAAGCGTTGGAAAAGGCCGGGCGGCTGGTCGAGGACGCCAGCCGTCCGCGCCTGCTGCTGACCTTCATCAGTGGCCGCCAGGTGTTCGTCGGCAGCGCGGCGCAGGACGATTCGGCCCTCTGGCCCATGGGTATCCCGCGCTTGAAGTTCCCGCGCGAAGCGCCGAGCCGCTCGACCCTCAAGCTCGAAGAGGCGTGGATCCAGTTCATCCCCCGCGAGCAGTGGCCGGCGCGCCTGGGCGACGACATGACGGGCGTGGATCTGGGCGCCTCGCCGGGCGGCTGGACCTACCAACTGGTCAAGCGCGGCATGCTGGTCACCGCCATCGATAACGGCCCGATGGCCGAGAGCTTGATGGACACGGGCCTGGTGCAGCACCTGATGGCCGATGGCTTCACCTGGAAGCCCAAGCAGCGCGTCGACTGGATGGTCTGCGACATCGTCGAGAAGCCGGCGCGCAGCACGGCGCTGATCGAAACCTGGTTGGGCGAAGGCCTGTGCCGCGAGGCGGTGGTCAACCTCAAGCTGCCGATGAAGCAGCGCTACCCCGAGGTGCGGCGGCTGCTCGAGCGCATGGAGGCCACCTTCAAGGCGCGCAAGGTGCGCGTGTCGATTGCCTGCAAGCAGCTGTATCACGATCGCGAAGAGGTCACCTGCCACCTGCGCCGGCTGGACCTTGCGCCGCGCTGAGCGGCCCCGCCCGTGGCATCTGCCAAGGAGTCTGCAATGATTGATCTCACCCCTTGGGCGCTGCTCGACGTCTCCGGCCTGAACTGCCAGCGCCGGCCAGACCCGGTGCGCTGAGCGGCGCGAACCTCGCCATTTTTTCCAGGAGCCCTGTATGACCGATTCCACCCCCGACGCGGTGCTCGACGCCACCGGCCTGAACTGTCCAGAACCGGTGATGATGCTGCATCAGCACGTGCGCGCCCTGGCGGCCGGTGGCCTGCTCAAGGTCATCGCCACCGATCCCTCTACCCGCCGCGACATCCCCAAGTTCTGCGTCTTCCTCGGCCATGAGCTGGTCGATCAGCAGGAAGAGGCTGGCACCTATCTCTACTGGATTCGCAAGAAGACCGACTGAGCCCTGAGGCCGCTCGGTAAACGCTCGGGGCCAGTGCGCCGCGATCGACCGAGCCGCGCAGGGCGGCTGTTACAGCGCCTGGGTGATGCCCTTGCAGACTCAGCAAGGGGCATGGGCGCCCGAACCTTGCTGGAAGCGCCACCCCAGAGCGCCTACACTGCGCTCCCCGATAAGGAGAGCGCCATGCTGATAGTTGCCGACGAAAACATTCCCCTGCTCGATGCGTTCTTCGCCGGGTTCGGCGAGATCCGCCGCTATCCGGGCCGGGCCATCGACGCTGCCTGCGTGAAGGATGCCGATGTGCTGCTGGTGCGGTCGGTGACGCCGGTCAACCGGCAACTGCTCGAAGGCAGCCGCGTGCGCTTTGTCGGCACCTGCACCATCGGCACCGATCACCTGCAACTCGACTACCTCGGGCAAGCCGGTATCCGCTGGCGCAGCGCACCGGGCTGCAATGCCCGGGGTGTGGTCGACTACGTGCTGGGCAGCGTGCTGACCCTGGCCGAACTCGACGGCGTGCACTTGCCTGAACGGGTGTACGGCGTGGTCGGCGCTGGCGAGGTGGGCGGGCGTCTGGTGCGCGTGCTGCACGGCCTGGGCTGGAAGGTGCTGGTGTGTGATCCGCTGCGCGAGGCGCAGGAGGGCGGCGATTTCGTCAGCCTCGACACCGTGCTGGAACAGTGCGATGTGATCAGCGTGCACACGCCGCTGACGCGCGACGGCGAGCACCCGACCTACCACCTGCTCGGCGCTGACGCGCTTCAACGCCTGCGCCCAGGCACGTGGTTGATCAACGCCAGCCGTGGGCCGGTGGTGGACAACCAGGCGCTCAAGGCCTGCCTGCTGCAGCGCGACGACCTGCATGCGGTGCTCGATGTGTGGGAAGGGGAGCCGCAAGTGGATGTCGACCTCGCTGACGTCTGCACCCTGGCCACGCCACACATTGCCGGCTACAGCCTGGATGGCCGTCAGCGTGGCACCGCGCAGATCTATCAGGCGCTGTGCCAGTGGCACGGTTCGGCACCCCGCGTGCAGTTGTCAGACCTGCTGCCACCGGCACCGCTGGCGCAGATCGAGCTGGACGCTGGTTGCGACCCGGCCTGGGCCCTGGCCGCGTTGTGCCGGGCGGTGTACGACCCGCGCCGTGACGATGCCGATTTTCGTCGCAGCCTGAGCGATGACCCCCAGCAGCAGCGGGCGGCGTTCGATGTCTTGCGCAAGCAGTATCCGGCGCGGCGTGAAATCGAGGGGTTGCGCGTGAGGATTCGTGGCGAGGCGCCGCAGTTGGCGCAGATGGTCAGTGCGTTGGGTGCGGTGCTGGTCTGAGGGGTGGGTGGGCTGGCGAAACGGCGTCGGGTCGCGGGGCGGGTTGCTGATCAGTTGGGCTGGAGTGGGTGGGGGAGCTGGACTGGAGTGCGTGGGGCAGCTGGGTTGGGGCGGCTTTGCCGCCCATCGCGACTAAAGTCGCTCCTACAAGGCGGGGCGGTTTTACCGGCCATCGCGACTAAAGTCGCTCCTACAAGGCGGGGCGGTTTTACCGGCCATCGCGGCTGAAACCGCTCCCACCCTGTAGGAGCGACTTTAGTCGCGATGGCCGGCGCAGCCGGCCCGACTCAGGCTACGCGCATCAACAGGCAATGCACATTCGCATCCTCGATGGGCTGCGCAGCAGCCCCTGATCGTTGCACTGAACAACACCCGGCAGTCGGCCGGATCGCAAAGGCGGCATCGATCAATCCCGGCGGGCTTGGGCCGCTCGGCTCTTTTCGAGTTCGTCGCAGGCGTCGCGAATCATCTCTTCGGTGATCGGTACTTCACGGCCTTGGGCATCAATGATCGAACCGCAGGGCTGCTGGAGAACCTGGGTATGGGTTTTTGGCTGCTGATGGGTGTGCTGCAAGCTCATGTCCTGTCTCCTTTTCGAGTGCGGGCTCAACGGTAATGGATGGGCGTGACCGACCGGTGACGCAAGGTCTTGAGGTCACGGATGACCAGTCCACCAGAAAATAAGGCCAGATGCCAGTACCCTTTTAGATCGAATGGTCATACCCAGCGTTGGTCCCTGCCTACCGTCGAACCGACCCGATCAACCGGCGTCGCACAGTCAGGCGCATCCTCCCAGGCGCGCCGGTGGTAGGCTGCTGTCCCTGTGCACCCTCCGGACTTCTCCATGTTGCCGCCCATTTCCGTTTCCCAACGCCACGCCTTGAGCCTTGCTTGGCAGTTCCTTCGCCCATACCGGCGCCAGGGTCTGCTGGCCCTGCTGGCGCTGGTGCTGACCGCGCTGGTCACGTTGTCGATGGGGCAGGGCATTCGCCTGTTGGTCGACCATGGGTTCATGACCCGCTCCCCGCACCAGCTCAACCAGACCCTGGGGCTGTTTCTGCTGCTGGTGCTGGCCTTGGCAGCGGGCACCTTCAGCCGCTTTTACCTGGTCTCCTGGATCGGTGAGCGCTGCGTGGCCGATCTGCGCCGCGCGGTGTTCGACCATCTGCTGACCTTGCATCCAGGCTTTTTCGAAGACAACCGCAGCTCGGAAATCCAATCGCGGCTGACGGCCGACACCACGTTGCTGCAGGCGGTGATCGGCTCGTCGCTGTCGATGTTCCTGCGCAACCTGCTGATGGTGATGGGCGGCGTGGTATTGCTGTTCATCACCAACGCCAAGCTCACCAGCATCGTGGTGATCGCCTTGCCGCTGGTGCTGGCGCCGATCCTGCTGCTGGGCCGGCGCGCGCGTAGCCTGTCGCGGCAAAGCCAGGACCGCATCGCCGATGTGGGCAGTTACGTGGCCGAAGTGCTGGGCCAGATCAAGACCGTGCAGGCCTACAACCATCAGGGCCGTGACCGCGAGGCGTTCGCCGGCACGGTGGAGGCCGCCTTCGAGGTTGCCCGCCGGCGCATCGCCCAGCGCGCCTGGCTGATCACGCTGGTGATCGTGCTGGTGCTGGGTGCGGTAGGGGTGATGCTTTGGGTCGGCGGCAGGGACGTGATCGCTGGACGCATTTCTGCAGGTGAACTGGCGGCGTTCGTGTTCTACAGCCTGATCGTCGGCGGCGCGCTGGGCACCATCAGTGAAGTGCTGGGGGAGCTGCAGCGGGCGGCCGGTGCGGCCCAGCGGATTGCCGAGCTGCTGGCCGCACGCCCAGCCATCGTCGCGCCCCCGCTGCCTGCCGAGCTGCCTCGGGCGACAGGGCTGATCGAGCTGCAGGCGGTGCGCTTTGCCTACCCCTCACGCCCCGACCAGCCGGCCATCGATGGCCTCGACCTGCGCATCGCGCCCGGCCAGACCCTGGCCTTGGTCGGTCCCTCCGGCGCAGGAAAATCGACCCTGTTCGACCTGCTGCTGCGCTTCTACGATCCGCAGCAGGGCCGCATCCTCATCGACGGCCAGGCCCTCGACACCCTTGACCCCGATGGGCTGCGCAGCCAGTTCGCGCTGGTGGCGCAAAACCCCGCGCTGTTTCGCGGCACGGTGGAAGCCAACCTGCGTTATGGCCGGCCGGCAGCGACCGATGCCGAGGTCGAGTCCGCGGCCCGCAGCGCCCATGCCCATGACTTCATTGCACGCCTGCCTCAGGGCTATCAGACGCTGCTGGGCGAGGGCGGCCTGGGCTTGTCTGGGGGGCAGAAACAGCGCCTGGCGATTGCTCGCGCGTTGCTGGTCGATGCGGCCATCCTGCTTCTGGACGAAGCCACCAGCGCGCTGGATGCGCAGAGCGAACACCTCATTCAACAGGCCTTGCCACGCTTGATGGCGGGCCGTACCACTGTGGTCATCGCCCACCGCCTGGCCACCGTGCAGCATGCGGACCGGATCGCCGTGATGGACGAAGGACGCCTGGTGGCCGTGGGCACTCACCGGGAACTGATCGAGAGCAACCCGCTGTATGCGCGGTTGGCGGCGTTGCAGTTCGACGTTCACCAGGCGTTATAGGCAGCGCCTTGAGCGGTGAGTGGGCAAGGCCCACCGCCCCGGCAACAAAAAAACCGCGTTGAGCGGGTTTTCCGGGATGTGGTCGGAGAGACAGGATTCGAACCTGCGGCCTTCTCGTCCCGAACGAGACGCGCTACCTGGCTGCGCTACACTCCGATGGGGAAAATGCTAGTGCCTCGCCTTTCTGCTCGCAACCCCAGGATGCAGCGCTTGGCAAAAAGGCGACGCCATCACAGCTCCTTGACGGTGCGGATCTGGTCTTTGTTCAGGCGGGTGCGCTTGCCGTCGAGTTGCTCGAACTCGTAGAAGCCGGAGTCTTCATCGAACTTCGGGGTATCGACCGACTGAATTTCGCGACCATCATTCAAGGTAATCACGCTCGGCGAGGCGCAGCCGGCGAGGGCGCCCATACCCAGGGCCAGCAGGAAGGCGGGAAGGGTCCGCTTGATCATCGTGTTTCTCCATCGAGGGTGCTAGATGTGCCTATGACGCAAAGCGTCGTTACAAGTTCCTTGCACAGTCCAGCATACCTGGCGCTTGACTGCCAGCCCCTTCGTGCAGGCGCTGCTGTGCTATAACGGCGGGCAACGTTTCCTCACGTGACGGACCCCCATGAAAGCCAAGGCAGATACCCCGTTCGTACCGCTGAACATCGCCGTGCTCACGGTCAGCGACACCCGCACCCTGGACACCGATACATCCGGCCAGACCTTCGTCGATCGCTTGAGCGAGGCCGGGCACCGCCTGGCGGCCCGTGTGCTGCTCAAGGATGACCTGTACAAGATCCGCGCCCAGGTCGCCGCCTGGATCGCCGAGGACGTGGTGCAAGTGGTGTTGATCACCGGCGGCACCGGTTTCACGGGTCGCGACAGCACGCCCGAGGCGGTGGCCTGCCTGCTCGACAAGCAGGTCGATGGTTTCGGCGAGCTGTTCCGGCAGATTTCCGTACCCGACATCGGCACCTCCACCGTGCAATCGCGCGCCCTCGCCGGGCTGGCCAACGGCACGCTGGTCTGCTGCCTGCCGGGCTCGACCAATGCGGTGCGCACGGGTTGGGACGGCATTCTTGCCGAGCAGCTCGACGCCCGTCACCGCCCGTGCAATTTCGTGCCGCACCTCAAGCAGGCTGCGCCGTGTGAAAGCCGTGGCTGAGGCGCCAACGAGCCGGCCGCTGATGCCGGTGGAAGAGGCCCTGGACGAGCTGCTGGCGCTGGCCGCGGCGGCGCCGATTCGCGAGATCGAACGGGTGTCGCTGGCCGAGGCTGAAGGGCGTGTGCTGGCGCAAGACCTGGTCGCCAGTGTCGACCTGCCGCCCTGGCCAAACAGCGCCATGGACGGCTATGCGCTGAACCTGGCGGACTGGCAAGGCCAGCCCATGGCGGTCAGCCAACGCATCTTCGCCGGCCATGCCCCCGACCCCCTGGCCCCTGGCACCTGTGCGCGAATCTTCACCGGCGCGCCGGTCCCGCTGGGCGCCGACTGTGTCGAAATGCAGGAAAACGTCGAGGTGCTGGACGACGCCACGGTGCGTTTTCTCGAACCGCTGCAAGTGCAGCAGAACATCCGCCCGCAAGGCCAGGAAACCCGTGTGGGTGAGCAGGTCATGGCCGCCGGCACGCGACTGGGCCCGATCGAGCTTGGCCTGGCAGCGACCTTGGGCTACGGCCAACTCGACGTGGTGCGCCGTGCGCGGGTGGCGGTGCTGTCGACCGGTGATGAACTGGTCGAACCCGGCCAGCCGCTGGGGCCCGGGCAGATCTACAACAGCAACCGACGTCTGCTGGTCAGCTGGCTGCAGCGCCTGGGCTGCGAGGTGATCGACGCGGGCATTCTGGCCGACGATCTGCACCTGACCCGGCAGTGCCTGGGTGCGCTGGGGGATGTCGACCTGATTCTGTCCACCGGCGGTGTCTCGGTCGGTGAGGCGGACTACCTGGGCATCGCGCTGCGCGAGGCCGGCCAGCTGGCGTTGTGGAAACTGGCGATCAAGCCCGGCAAGCCGCTGACCTTCGGGCATTTTCGTGGCGTGCCGGTGATCGGCTTGCCGGGTAATCCGGCGTCGACGCTGGTGACCTTCGGCCTGTTGGCGCGGCCCTATCTGCTGCGCCGCCTGGGCGTCACGCAGGTGACGCCCCTGCGCTTCGAGGTGCCGGCCGCCTTCAACTGGCCCAAGGCCGGCGTGCGCCGCGAATACCTGCGGGCGCGCATCGAGGACGGTGCGGTGCACATCTACAAGAACCAGAGTTCCGGCGTGCTGCGCAGCGCGGCGTGGGCCGATGGTGTGGTGGAGGTGCGTGAGGGCACCACGCCGCAGGTGGGTGATCGGGTGCCGTTCATTGCGTTCAGCGAGTTGCTTGGCTGAAGCCGCCTCACGGCGTGGCCTGTCGCGGCGCAACCCCGCACTGGCCACGCCGTGAGGGATCGCAGGCGCAGTTTCTGCCTGCGTGTCCTGTCGCTTGGCCGACCTCAGGGGCGATTATTTTACCGGGCCAGCGCGCAGCCTTGCAGCATTCGCCCAATCCCCGGTGTCGATTGCAGGCACCCACTTTCGGAGAAGGGCAATGCAGCAGCAGCGCAAGGCAATGCTGGTTTTGCATGGCAAGCAAGCCATGAACGAAGACGTTCGCACTGCCGTTGGCCGGTGCCGTGAGCGCGGCTGGACACTCGACGTGCGCCTGACCTGGGAAGGCGGCGACGCTGCGCGGCTGGTGGAGGAGGCGCTGCGAGCCGGTTACACCACGCTGATCGCGGGTGGTGGCGACGGCACCTTGCGCGACATCGCCGAAGCCATGGGCAAGGCCGGCACTGCCGCCACATTGGTATTGCTGCCACTGGGCACGGCCAATGACTTCGCCAAGGCTGCCGGCGTGCCGCTGGAACCGGCCGACGCCCTGGCCCTGCTCGACCAGCCGGCGCATGCGGTGGACCTGGGCAAGGTTGGCGACCAGTGGTTTCTCAACATGGCGACCGGCGGCTTCGGCAGCCAGGTCACGGCCAACACGTCCGAAGACCTGAAAAAAGTGCTGGGCGGCGCTGCGTACCTGTTCACGGGCCTCAGCCGCTTCAGCGAGCTGCAGGCCGCATCGGTGGAACTGCAAGGTCCGGATTTTCACTGGCAGGGCGACCTGCTGGCATTGGGCATCGGCAACGGTCGCCAGGCCGGCGGTGGCCATGAACTGTGCCCGCAGGCACTGGCAGACGATGGCTTGCTGGACATCAGCATATTGCCCGCTCCGCAGGATGTGGTCGGCGCGGTGCGCGACCTGCTGGGCGGGGAAGGGCTGTTCGTTCGCGCGCGCCTGCCCTGGGTGGAAATCAAGAGCGCCAAGGGGCTGAACATCAACCTCGACGGCGAGCCGCTCGAAGGCGACAACTTGCGCTTCGAGGCGTGCCCGGCGGCCTTACACGTGCACCTGCCGGCACACTCGCCGCTGCTCAGTCGTCGAGGGTGATGATCTTCTCGCGCACCGCGTACAGCACCAGCCCTGCCACGTCGTAGATCTGCAGGCGCTTCATCAGTTGCGAGCGGTGGGCTTCCACCGTCTTGATCGACAGCCCCAGCCCCTGGGCGATTTCGCGAGTGGATTTGCCACGCACGATCAGGCGCAGGATTTCCAGCTGGCGGGCAGTGAGGTTATGCCGCTCGCAAGCGGCCTGGGTGCGTTGCAACGCCTGGTTGATGACGGTGTGGGCCACGGCCGGGCTCAGGTAGCGTTCGTCGTTGCGCAGCGCCCGCAGTGCCTGTTCAAGCTCGGTGGCGGTGCTGTCCTTGAGCAGGTAGCCGTGGGCGCCGGCCTCCAGTGCGCGCATGATGGTCTCCGGATCGCTGTGCATCGACAGGATCAGCACCCGACAGCTGGCACCGCCGGCGCGCAGTTGGGTCAGGGCATCCAGGCCGCTGGTCGAGCGCATCGACAGGTCGAGCAGGACGATGTCCGGAACCAGACTAGACACCAGGCCCAGCAGCTGGTCGCCGTCTTCGGCTTCGCCCACCACCTTGTAGCCTGGCACGTCAGCGATCAGCGCACGCACGCCGGCGCGGATCAACGAGTGGTCGTCCACCAACAGCACTCTACAGGTCATGGGCTGTGGAGCTCCGGGCGCGTTCATGGGTGCGCGGTGGCCAGGGCAGGCGCGCCTGGATGCGCGTGCCCTGGCCCGGCTGGCTGTCGATTTCGAGGCTGCCCTGCAGCGCCAGGGCGCGCTCGAACATCCCGGCCAGGCCGCGCTGCCCGGCCTCTGCCGGATTGCTCGCCGGCGTGAAGCCGTGACCGTCGTCTTCGATACTCAACAGCAACCCTTCATGGCTGCGGCGCAGTTCGATGCGCAGGTTGTCGGCAGCTGCATGGCGCAGCAGGTTGGTGATCGCTTCCTGGGTGATGCGAAAGGCAGCCATGCTGATCGGCGCCGGTACGTTGTCCAGGCGTTGCGGGCAATGCAGGGTCCAGCGCACCGGGCTGTTCTGCAAGGTGCGCAGCAGGTGGGCGCGCAGGCTGGCTTCGAGGCCCAGGCTGAGCAACTGGCGAGGATTGAGCAGGGTGGTGACATCACGAACGTTGTTCAGGCTCTGATCCAGGGTGCTGCGCAGGCCCTTGAAATGTGGCTTGAGCTCGTCGGTGACCCGGCGCTGCAGCCAGTCGACCTGCAGCTTGGCAGCGGTCAGCAGTTGCCCGATATCGTCGTGCAGTTCCCGGCTCAGGTGCTGGCGTTCGTGCTCCTGCACCTTGAGCATGCGCTGGGCCAGTTCCTCAGGCAGCAGGCTGATCGACTTGCCGTGCTGGTGCAGCTGCCAGAGCACGCCCAGCAGGCTGGCCAGTTGCAGCACCAGCAGCTCGCTCGGCAACGCCTGGGATTGCCCCCAGTACCACAGGTTGCCACCCAGCGACACGGCGCAGGCCAGCGCGGTCAACCGGCGGGCGAGAGCAGGGCGGAAATACCAACGTCGACGGAGCTTCACGCATGACAGCATGGTCAGGGGGATCACTGAATTATTGCTGGAAGAATCGGAAACCGACACGCCGCGCGCACTGCGAACCTGTCGCAATGCGTTGTTTCAGAGTTATGGGTCTTTGAGGACACGCATGTTATCACTTCATCTGGCTGAGGTCGCGGGGCTGGCAATGAGCGCTCAACCGCAGTGTTTCCGGGGGGCTGCGATCGTTTGATTAGGCAAAGTGCCAGTACTTTGTTGTCGCTGTTGACCCTTTTCGGGCAACTAAACCGTCATGGCGGTTGTGCTCTGCAACACTTCGAAAGTTGGCTCCCTCAATTGCCACTATTCAGTGCAAGCGCAACTTGCGGCGTTTGTGGAGTGAGCCGTTATATAGGTTGCCAGGCGCTTCAATTGCGGCGTTCACGGGTCCTCTGCCGCGCGCGAAAATGCCAACGGGCTGCGAGAGGGATGGCCGCGTAGCCCGGCGAGGTACAAGGCGCTGGTCAAGTCATCGAGCAAGCGGTGCTGTTCCTGTTCATCAAGGCCTATACGGCAGGTCTGCGGGTCGAGCAGCTCAAGCTGCCAGGCCAACAGGGTCAGGCAGGCCTGGGCGCAGGGCAATACGGGGCCTGCAAGGCAGCGTTGCTGGCAGGCCCCGTACAACAGGTAGCGAAGCTGCTCGGCATGCCGCGTCACTTCGTCGACCCCGGCCAGGGCCGAGCGGCGAACCAGCGCCGCGAGGGCTGTACCCAGGCAGCGGCAGGCATCGGGGTCGTTGGCGATCAGGTGCAGGTGCGCCATGCAGTCGTCCGCCACGGCCAACAGCCGCTTGGCGTCCTGCTGAAAGGTGCGCACATTACCGTGCTTGGCGTCGTCATCGTCCATGATCAAGCGCCTTGACGCGTTGCCCGTGCAACGCGCCTCCTAGAGATGGTCGGCAACACAAGCCGGACTCCTTCCATGCAGTGCGAAGGGCGTCACATTAATGGCTAAGCGATAACGCGAATATCAGGTTTGGCCCGATGGCTACTAGGGGTTTCCCCGATAGCATTGCCTGAAATAGGCGTTGTTCGCAGGCTGTAGCGCGCAGCGCCACAGTCAAGCATGGTGTTAAAGTGATATCAATTACCGGAAAGGCGACTGCCATTCTTCATCAAGTTGTGTGAATTGGCGCCGATACAGGGCCAATGACATTTCTAAACCAGGGGCATTTCAATGGCTGGCATTCTCGACACAGTAGATCAACGAACGCAGCTGGTCGGTGAGAACCGCCTGGAAATCCTCATGTTCCGCCTGGTCGGTCGGCAGCTGTTCGCGATCAACGTGTTCAAGGTTCAGGAAGTGCTGCAACTGCCCAAACTGACCCTGATGCCGCAACGCCATGCGTTCGTCTGCGGCGTGGTCAACCTGCGCGGCCAGACCCTGCCGGTGATCGACCTGTCCCAGGCCATCGGCATGCGCCCGGTGCAGCCAGGGCCGGACAGCACCATCATCGTCACCGAGTACAACCGCTCGGTACAGGCGTTTCTGGTCGGTGGCGTCGAGCGCATCGTCAACATGAACTGGGAATCGATCCTGCCGCCGCCGACCAGTGCCGGACGTCAGCATTACCTGACTGCCATCACCAAGGTCGAGGAGCAGTTGGTCGAAATCATCGACGTGGAGAAAGTCCTCGCCGAGATCGTGCCGTACAACGCCAAGGTCTCGCGCGACAAGCTCGACGATCCGCTGCTGGCCCGCGCCCGTGGCCGTGAAATCCTGTTGGTGGACGACTCCAGCGTCGCCCTGGCGCAGTTGCGCGATACCTTGTCGCAGTTGGGCGTGAAGCTGCATGTGGCCAGCGACGGCCTGAAGGCATTGCGCATGCTTCAGGCCTGGGCCGATGCTGGTGAAAACCTCTGCGAGAAACTGCTGATGGTGTTCACCGACGCGGAAATGCCGGAAATGGACGGCTACCGGCTGACCACCGAGATCCGCAGCGACGCACGCCTGCGCGGCCTGTACGTGGTGCTGCACACCTCGTTGTCGGGCAGCTTCAACGAGTCGATGGTGAAGAAGGTCGGTTGCGACAACTTCCTCTCCAAGTTCCAGCCCGATCGCCTGGTGGAAGTGGTGCGCCAGCGTCTGGCGCTGGATGTGGAGAACGCCTGAGGGCTGCAGCGCGCGCCGCTGGGGTATAAGCTCCCGGGTTTTCAGCTAGGTGAGGCGGGTGGGCATGTTCCTGAGTGCGATCTATCGGTATCCGTTGAAGTCGGGCCAGGCGCAGCGCCTGCAGGCATCCGCCGTTGGCGCCATGGGCCTGACCGGCGACCGGCGCTGGATGGTGGTGCGCGAAGACAACGGCCAGTTCCTCACCCAGCGCGCCTGGCCGCAGATGACCCAGATCGGCGCCCTGCACCAGCCTGATGGCAGCGTATGCCTGCAGGCACCGGGGCTGGGCACGTTGCAGGTGCCTGTCCCGGATGCCGAGGCGCCACTGCGTGGGGTCACGATCTGGCGTGACCTGCTGCAGGTGCCCGATGCCGGCGATGCCGCGGCCGCCTGGCTGAGCAGCTTGCTGGGCAAGCCCTTGCGATTGGTCTACTGCCCGCCGCAGCGCGCACGCTTTTTGCCCAGCGGCTATGGCCTGGTCAGTGATCGCGCAGCCTTCCCGGACGGTTTCCCGGTGCTGTTGATCGGCCAGGCGTCCCTGGATGAGCTCAACCGCCGCATCGGTCGGCGCATGGAGATGCTGCGCTTTCGCCCGAACCTGGTGGTCGAGGGCGCCGAGGCCTTTGCCGAAGACACCTGGAAACAGGTGCGCATCGGCCAGACCACCTTCCGCGTACTCAAGCCCAGCGTGCGCTGCATCCTCACCACCCTCGACCCGGTCACTGGCCAGCGCAGCCCCGACAAGGAACCGTTGACCACCCTCAAGACCTTCCGCGAGCACGACGGCAACGTGCTGTTCGGGCAGAACCTCGGCGTCGATGGCGAGGGTGTGCTGGAGCAGGGCATGCCGGTCGAGGTGCTGGCCTAGCGCTTACAGAAACGCGAACTTGGCGATGAAGATCACGCACAGCACCCACAGGCTGGCAGAGATCTCGCGGTGTTTATCGGTGCCGGCCTTGAGTACCACGTAGCTGATGAAGCCCAGGGCGATGCCGTCGGCCACGGAGAAGGTCAGCGGCATCATGATCAACGTGACGATGGCCGGGATGCAGTCGGTGGCATCGTCCCAGTTGATATGCGCCATGCTGCCCATCATCAGCATCGCCACGTAGATCAGCGCGCCAGCCGTGGCGTACGCCGGGATCATCCCGGCCAGGGGGGCGAAGAACATCGCCGCCACGAACAGCAGGCCGACCACCACGGCGGTCAGCCCGGTGCGGCCGCCGGCGGCAACGCCCGCAGCGCTTTCAACGTAGCTGGTGACCGGTGGCACGCCGACCACTGCACCGAACACGCTCGAGGCGCTGTCGGCCTTGAGGGCGCGTGACAGGTTTTCGATGCGCCCATCGGCGCGCACCAGGTTGGCCCGTTGGGCAACGCCCATCAGGGTGCCGGCGGTGTCGAACATGTGCACGAAGAGAAAGGCCAGCACCACGCTGATCATGCTGACGTTGAACACCCCGGCCAGGTCCATGGCCATCCACGTCGGTGCCAGGCTTGGCGGCAGCGAGAACACGCCGCCGTACTGCACCAGGCCCAGGCCCCATCCGAGCAGGGTGACGGTGATGATGCTGATGAGGATGGCGCCGAATACCCAGTGGTAGCTCAGCACCGCGATCATCAGGAAGCACAGTGCCGCCAGCAGCGGTGCGGGTTCATGCAGCGAGCCGAGCTTGATCAGCGTAGCCGGGCTGGCGACCACGATGCCTGCGGTCTTCAGCCCGATCACCCCGAGGAACAGCCCGACCCCGGCACCCATGGCATGGCGCAGGCTGACTGGAATGCTGTTGAGCAGCCACTCGCGGACCCGCGACAAGGTCAGGATCATGAACAGCACCCCGGACACGAACACCGCGCCCAGCGCCGTTTCCCAGCTGTAGCCCATGGTGCCGACCACGGTATAGGTGAAGAACGCATTGAGCCCCATGCCCGGGGCCAGGCCCACCGGCCAGTTGGCGTACAGGCCCATCAGCAGGCAGCCGAGGGCGGCGGCAATGCAGGTGGCGACGAACGCCGCGCCATGGTCGATGCCGGCGTCGGCCATGATGTTGGGGTTGACGAAGATGATGTACGCCATGGTGATGAACGTGGTCATCCCGGCGATCAGCTCGGTTCTGACTGTGGTGCCGTGTAGCCGAAGGCGAAACAGGCGCTCCAGCAGGCCGCTGTTGGCGGGCGGTGTGAGGTCTACGGCAGGCGCATCGGATTTGCGGCTTTCCACAGCGAGTACTCCTCGAATCGTTCTTGTTGTTCGGGGCCCGTCATCCTGCGCTGTGCACGTGGTGGCCCCGTGAGGGATGACGCCTTCCTGACCGGTTTTGTTGACTGATAAGTCAGGAAGTCGCTCGCTGGATTATGCGTTTGTGTACAAATAAAGCAAATAATGTTTTATTTTTTGTGCGCAGAAATGTCGGAACAACTGCTATATAGCCAATGGCTGACCTGCAGAAGCGTTCCAGGCTGTGTACAATGCGTGAGTACCTTGGCCCATCATTTCCATCCGGTCTCGCCAGCCCTCCGACGCGCACTCACCGTCGAGGCCCCCTGGCCAGGCCCACGTGCTCGAGCGCCCATGAACGAACAGCTGCAACCTCTGAAGAAACCTGTGCGCGCCAGCAAGGCCGGGCGCAGCGGTACCCAGGACGACATCGTCTACGCACACATCTTCGAGGCCATCCTCGAACAGCGCCTGGCACCCGGCACCAAGCTCAGCGAAGAAGCACTGGGCGAGATCTTCGGGGTCAGCCGCACCATCATCCGGCGTGCACTGTCGCGTCTGGCCCACGAAAGTGTGGTGCTGCTGCGGCCCAACCGCGGCGCCGTGGTGGCCAGCCCCACGGTCGAAGAAGCCCGTCAGGTGTTCTTCTCGCGGCGCATGGTCGAGCGCGCAATCACCGAACTTGCGGTGCAACACGCCACCGCCGAGCAACTCAACGAGTTGCGCCAGATGGTCCGGGAAGAGCGCGACAGCTTTTCTCGCGGCGACCGCGGCGCCGGTATTCGTCTGTCGGGCGAATTCCACCTCAAGCTGGCTGAGGCGGCCGGCAATGCGCCGCTGGTGAGCTTCCAGCGCAGCCTGGTGTCGCAGACCTCGCTGATCATCGCGCAGTACGAAAGCGGTAACCGCTCGCACTGCTCCTACGACGAACACATGCAACTGATCGACGCCATCGAAGCACGCGATGCCGGGCAGGCGGTGGCGTTGATGATGCATCACATGGACCACATCGACAGCAAGCTCAACCTGGACGAAGAAAGCGCCTCGGATGATCTGCATGCGGTGTTTTCGCACTTGTTGCAGAAGAAAAAGGTTGGCGGCAAGGGCTGAGGCCAGTCAGTCAGGTGATCGCTTGCAAAGCCGGGCCAAGACAGCCGCTTCCATTTGTCTGCTGCTGCGCGGCGCCTGAATCGGGACGGATGCGCTGTCCATCCCGGCTGACCTGAGCCCCTGACCGGCCCTGATACCTCAGCGCCGATGCACGCAACGCCCCGCCGCATAGGTTTCGCGAACCATCCGGTCATCCCCCAGCGTGGTCAGCACGAACAGCGTTTCTTCGATGCTGTTCGATTGCTGCAAACGGTAATCCAGCAACGGCGTGGCCTTGTAGTCGAGCACCACGAAGTCGGCTTCGTTGCCCGGGCGCAGGCTGCCGATCCGGTCGTCCAGGCGCAGTGCGCGTGCGCCGCCCAGGGTGGCCAGGTACAACGATTTGAACGGGTGCAGTTGCGCGCCTTGCAACTGCATCACCTTGTACGCCTCGTTCAGCGTGTTGAGCAGCGAGAAGCTGGTGCCCGCGCCGACATCCGTGCCAAGCCCCACATTGACCTTGAAGCGCTCAGCCTGCGGCAGGTTGAACAGCCCGCTGCCGAGGAACAGGTTCGAAGTCGGGCAGAACGCCACCGCCGAGCCAGTTTCGGCCAGGCGCTGGCACTCCGCATCGCACAGGTGCACGCCATGGGCGAACACCGAGCGCTCACCGAGCAGCTCGAAGTGGTCGTAGACATCCAGGTAGCCGCTGCGCTCGGGGAACAGCGCCTTGACCCATTCGATTTCCTTGAGGTTTTCCGACAGGTGCGTATGCAGGTACACGCCCGGGTTTTCCTTGAGCAGTCGGCCGGCCGCGGTCAGCTGCTCGGGGGTGCTGGTCGGCGCGAAGCGTGGGGTGACGGCGTACTGCAAGCGGCCCTTGCCGTGCCAGCGCTGGATCAGCGCCTGGCTGTCCTGGTAGCCGGATTCGGCGGTGTCGGTCAGGTAGTCGGGCGCGTTGCGGTCCATCATCACCTTGCCGCCGATCAGCCGCAGGTCCAGGCGCTCGGCCTCTTCGAACAGGGCATTGACGGATTCCGGGTGAACGCTGCCGAACACCAGCGCCGTGGTGGTGCCGTTACGCAGCAGTTCGGCGAGGAAAATCTTCGCCACCTCATCGGCATGGGCCTTGTCGCTGAACTGCCGCTCGCACGGGAAAGTGTAGGTATTGAGCCAATCCAGCAGTTGCTCGCCGTACGAACCGATCATGCCGGTTTGTGGGAAGTGGATGTGGGTATCGATGAAGCCCGGGGTGATCAGTGCGTCTTGTTGATGCACCACTTCGATATCGGCGTCGAGGGTCGGCAGCAGCTCGCTGGCCGCGCCCATCGCGACGATGCGGCCTTGGTCGATCACCAGCAAGCCGTCGGCAAAATATTCGTACGAGGCCTCGATACCGACCTCAGCGGGGTCGGCGATGCTGTGCAGGAGGGCGGCGCGGTAGGCTTTGCGGGTAGCGGTCATGGGCGTCTCTTTTTACAGGGCGTGGCTGCGCCGTGAGGGCGGCAGCAACTGGGCAATGGGGCCGGCATTGAGGGCAGCGTCATGCTGGCCGAAGCAGGCGTTGTAGGTGGCAATGATTTCCGCGGCGATGGACACGGCGATCTCGATCGGCAGCTTGCCCTTAACCTCGGCCAGGCCCATCGGGCAGCGCAAGCGCGCCAGCTGCGCATCGGCGAAACCGCGTTGACGCAGGCGGTGCTCGAACTTGACCCGCTTGGTCTTCGAGCCGATCAGGCCGAACCAGGTGAAGTCATTGCGGGCGAGCAGGGCGGCGGTCAGTTCCAGGTCCAGGGCGTGATTGTGGGTCATGACGATGCAGTAGCAGCCGGCCGGTAACCCGGCGACCTCGTCGACCGGTTCCTCGCTGACGATACGCAGTACGCCAGGGGGCAGTTGCACAGGGAATTCCTGCTCGCGCGAATCGATCCAGCGCACCCGACAGGGCAGCGCGGCGAGCAAGGGTACCAGAGCCCGGCCGACATGGCCTGCGCCGAACACGGCGATCTCGGCCTGCAAGGCCAGCATGGGTTCAAACAGCAGCACAGTGACGCCGCCGCAGCACTGGCCGAGGCTGGCGCCGAGGCTGAAGCGCTCCAGGTGCGGCGTGCTGCGTTGCTCGCTGAGCATCTGCCGGGCGATGTGCAGGGCCTTGAACTCCAGATGACCACCGCCGATGGTGTCGTGCAGGGCGCTGGCGCTGACCACCATCTTCGAGCCGGCATTACGCGGGGTCGAACCGCGCTCCTCGATGATCGTCACCAGCACGCAGGGCTCGCTGCGCGCTTGGTGGTCGGCTAGGGCATTGATCCATTCGTGCATGGTCGTGACCTGTGCTGAAAAAGAGTTGGGTCGATGTTCGGATGATCAATTGGCGATTGGCGTAGTGCAGGTTTGGCGGCGCGTTTGCGTGAGACCCATGATGTCGGGTTGTCCGGATCAGGGCCGCGTTGCGCCCCCTTCGCGACTGAAGTCGCTCCCACAGGACCGCGAGTTTCAACAGCTACGCACATTTCTGTAGGAGCGGTTTCAACCGCGATGGCCGGCGCAGCCGGCCCAATCCTGCTATCGCCCAATTTCATCCCCGCTTATCCGCTTATCCGCTCACCTTGCGCATCTGCTCACACCCCCACAACACCCGCTCGGGTGTAGCGGGGGCGTCGATGTCGGGCTGTACCCGGTAATCGGCCAGGCTCGCCACCGCATCCTTGATCGCGCACCAGGCGGCGATGCCAAGCATGAACGGTGGCTCGCCGACGGCCTTGGAGTGGAACACCGTGTCTTCCGGGTTCTTGCGGTTCTCCACCAGCGTCACCCGCAGGTCCAGCGGCATGTCGGCGATGGCCGGGATCTTGTAGCTGGCCGGGCCATTGGTGACCAGCTTGCCCTTGGCGTTCCACACCAGCTCCTCGGTGGTCAGCCAGCCCATGCCCTGGACGAACCCGCCTTCCACCTGGCCGATGTCGATGGCCGGGTTCAGCGACGCGCCGACGTCATGCAGGATGTCGGCACGCAGCATCTTGTATTCACCCGTCAGGGTATCGAGCACCACCTCCACGCAGGCCGCGCCGAAGGCGAAGTAGTAGAAAGGACGACCTCGGGCCTGGCTGCGGTCATAGAAGATCTTTGGCGTGCGGTAGAAGCCGGTGCTCGACAGCGACACCTGGGCGAAGTAGGCGAGCTGCACCAGTTGCTCGAAGCTGACGATCTGCTCGCGCATGCGCACATGGCCATTGCTGAATTCGACGTCTTCTTCGGTGACCTGAAAGTGCCGAGCAGCGAACTCCACCAGCCGCTGCTTGAGAATCTGCGCTGCGTTCTGCGCGGCCTTGCCGTTCAGGTCGGCGCCGCTGGAGGCCGCCGTGGGCGAGGTGTTGGGCACCTTGTCGGTGTTGGTAGCGGTGATCTGAATGCGGTTGAAGTCGACTTGAAAGACCTCGGCGACCACCTGCGCGACCTTGGTATTGAGCCCCTGACCCATCTCCGTGCCGCCATGGTTCAGGTGAATGCTGCCGTCGGTATAGATGTGGATCAGCGCACCGGCCTGGTTGAGGAAGGTGGCGGTGAAGGAGATGCCGAACTTCACCGGGGTCAGCGCCAGGCCTTTCTTCAGAATCGGGCTGTCGGCATTGAACTGGCGGATCGCTTCACGCCGCTCGGCGTAGTCACTGCTGGCCTCCAGGCTTGCGGTCATTTCCTCGAGCAGGTTGTGCTCGACGGTCTGGTAGTAGTGGGTGACGTTGCGCTCGGTCTTGCCGTAGTAGTTGGCCTTGCGCACGGCCAGCGGATCGAGGTTCAGGTAACGGGCGATGTGGTCCATCACCTGCTCGATGGCGACCATGCCCTGGGGCCCGCCGAAGCCACGGTAGGCGGTGTTGGAGGCGGTGTTGGTCTTGCAGCGATGGCCGGTGATGGTGGCATCGCCCAGGTAATAGGCGTTGTCGGCATGGAACATGGCGCGGTCGACGATCGAGCCGGACAGGTCCGGTGAGTAGCCGCAGTTGCCGGCCAGTTCCAGCTCCACCCCGTGCAGGCGGCCGGTGGCGTCGAAGCCGACGTCGTACTCGACATAGAACGGATGGCGCTTGCCGGTCATGGTCATGTCCTCGACCCGGGGCAGGCGCATCTTGGTCGGCTGCCCGGTGAGGTGGGCAATCACCGCGCACAGGCAAGCGGGGCTGGCGGCCTGGGTTTCCTTGCCGCCGAAACCGCCACCCATGCGGCGCATGTCCAGCACGATGCGGTTCATCGGCACGCCCAGCACTTCAGCGACCAGTTTCTGCACTTCCGTGGGGTTCTGCGTGGAGCAGTAGACGATCATGCCGCCATCTTCGCTGGGCATCACCGAGGACACCTGGGTTTCCAGGTAGAAATGTTCCTGCCCGCCGATGTGCAAGGTGCCCTGCAAGCGGTGCGCAGCAGTGGCTAGCGCTGCGCCAGAATCACCGCGTTGGTGGCGGTGGCTGTCGAGCACGAAGTGCTGTTTGCGCAAGGCCTCGACCACATCGAGCACCGGCTCCAGGTCTTCGTATTCGATGATCGCGGCCATGGCTGCGCGCCGTGCCGTGTCGAGGTCGCAGGCGGCCACGGCCAGCACCGGTTGCCCCACGTACTCCACAAGGTCGATCGCCAGCAGCGGGTCGCCGGCCACCACCGGGCCGATGTCCTTGAGGCCGGGGATGTCGGTGTGGGTGATGACGATACGTACGCCGTCGATGGCATAGCACGCCGTGGTGTCGATGCTCAGGATGCGCGCATGGGCGCGGTCGGAGGTGCGCGCATAGACGTGCAGCTGGTTGGGAAACTCCAGGCGGTCATCGATGTACACCGCCTCGCCGCTGACGTGTTTGTCGGCGCTGTCGTGTTTGACGCTGCGCCCGACCCCGGTGCTGAGGCCCTGGCGGAACAGCTCGGCCATGTCGGCCTGGCTTTTGACGGCGTGATGGTCAGACATAAGCGGTCACCCGGGTTTCGATGTGTGGCGATTGCAGCTCGATGAAGTATTTGCGCAACAGGTTCTGCGCGGCCAGCAGGCGGTATTGCTGGCTGGCGCGAAAGTCCGAGAGCGGGGTGAAATCCTGGGTCAGGGCCTGGCAGGCGCGCTCGACCGTCGCCTGTGTCCAGGGCTGGCCGCAGAGCGCGTCTTCACAGGCGCGAGCGCGTTTGGGAATGGCCGCCATGCCGCCGAACGCGGCACGTGCCTCACGCACTGTGCCGTCCTCGATACGCAGGTTGAAGGCAGCGCACACGGCGGAAATATCATCGTCCAGGCGTTTCGAGACCTTGTAGGCGCGGAACGTCCAGGCGCTGTGCGCCAGGGGCACGCGGACCTTCTCGATGAACTCGCCGTCCTTGCGCGCGGTAACGCGGTAATCGATGAAATAGTCTTCCAGCGCCAGGGTGCGTTGCTGCGCGCCTTGGCGCAGCACTATTTCGGTGCCGAGGGCGATCAGCAGCGGCGGGGAGTCACCGATCGGCGATGCGTTGCCGATGTTGCCGCCCAGGGTGCCCTGATTGCGAATCTGCAGGGAGGCGAAGCGCTGCAGCAGCGCGCCGAAGTCCGGGTACTGCGCGTCGAGTGCGGTGTAGCAGTCGGTGAGGGGGGTGGCGGCGCCGATCTCCAGGTGGCTGTCGGTGTGCTCGATGTGTCTGAGCGCGGCCACGGCGCCGACGTAGATCATCACCGGCAGGGTCTTGTGCTGCTGGGTGACCTCCAGGGCCAGGTCGGTGCCCCCCGCCAGCAGGCGCGCTTCGGGGTGGGCACCGTACAGCTCGGCGAGGTCCGCGACGGTGAGCGGTACCAGGCAGCGTTTGTCGCCACTGTTGAGCTCTGCGGTGTCTTGCGGGGCGATGGCCTGCAACTGGGCGATGGTCTGCGCCTGCCGGGCATCGAACTGATCCTGGCAAGGCGTCGCGCAGCTTTGCCGGGCAGCCTCGATGATGGGGCGGTAGCCGGTGCAGCGGCACAGGTTGCCGGCCAGCGCTTCATGGGTCTGGTGCAGGTCATGGCCGTGGCTGTTCTTCTGCAAGGCGAACAGCGACATGACGAAACCGGGCGTGCAGAAGCCGCATTGCGAGCCATGGCAGTCGGCCATGGCCTGCTGCACGCTGTGCAGTTGCCCGCGGTGCTTGAGGTGTTCGACGCTGATCAGCTGCTTGCCGTGCAAGGAGGCCACGAAGGTCAGGCAGCTGTTCAAGCTGCGGTAGCGCAGGGCAGGGCCATTACCCGCATCGACCAGCTCGCCCACCACCACGGTGCACGCGCCGCAGTCGCCGCTGGCGCAGCCTTCCTTGGTTCCGGGTTTGCCCAGGTGCTCGCGCAGGTACTGCAGCACCGTCACGTTGGGGTCCAGGCTGTGCTCGCTGCGCAGCGTCTGGTTGACGAGAAACTGGATCACGGGGATGACCTCGAACAGGTTTTATTGTTGTTGGGCGGACTCTAAGCATGGCTGACCACGGGGTCAATAATATTCTGACCTTAAAGTCAGGAAAATAGCCGTATGGTCGTCCGATACCTTGCCTTGATCTACCTTGAGCCTAGATCACGCTCGCTTGCAAAGCCGCATCAACGTTCCTGCAAACCCCGCTGTGGCACCGCGCCACGCCGAGGCAATTACGCTACAATCGCGCTTTTTGCACAGCCCAACGCTTCCCAAGGAAACCCATGACGTTCAAGGCGCCGGACAGTCTTTCCGAGCAGATCGCCCATCACCTGGCCGAGCGGATCATCCTCGGTGAGCTCGCACCTGGCGAGCGCATCCAGGAGCAGAAGGTCACCCAGGCGTTGAACGTCAGCCGTGGTTCGGTTCGCGAGGCCTTGCTGATCCTTGAACGTCGTCACCTGGTGGCCATCCTGGCGCGCCGTGGCGCCCATGTGACCCGCCTGGATGAACGCAGCGTGCGCAGCCTGTGCGCATTGATGGGCGAGCTGTACATCCTGCTCGGCAACCAGGTGGCGCAGCAGTGGCAGAGCGAGGCCGACCTGCAGCCGTTCCTGCACATCCAGCAGCGTCTGCAGCAGGCCCACGACCGGCAGGACATCCGCGCCTTCGTTGCCGACAGTTTTGCGGTGATGCGCGCCGCTTACCCGTTCGCCGACAACCCCTACCTGCAAGAAACCGTCGAGAACCTTCAGCCCGCCATGAGCCGCGCCTATTACCTGGCGCTCGACCAGCGCAAAGCCAACATGATCGACTACCTGGAGCTGTTCGCGCGCCTGCTCGAGGCCGTGGTCGGTCGTGACCTGCCGCGTATTCGCGAGGTGCTTCAGGCGTATTGCCAGCGCAGCTGCGAACTGGTGCTGGCCGCCTTGGCAAAGGGTTGATCGATGCGTCTGAAGTGCATTCGCCTGGCCGGTTTCAAATCCTTCGTCGACCCCACCACCGTCAACTTCCCGAGCAACATGGCGGCGGTCGTCGGCCCGAACGGCTGCGGAAAATCCAACATCATCGACGCGGTGCGCTGGGTGATGGGCGAGAGCTCGGCGAAGAACCTGCGCGGCGAGTCGATGACCGACGTCATCTTCAACGGCTCTACCAGCCGCAAGCCGGTCAGCCAGGCCAGCATCGAGCTGGTGTTCGACAACAGCGACAGCACCCTGGTCGGCGAGTACGCCGCCTATGCGGAGATCTCCATCCGCCGCAAGGTCACCCGTGATGCGCAGAACACCTATTACCTGAACGGCACCAAGTGCAGGCGCCGCGACATCACCGACATCTTCCTGGGCACGGGTCTCGGGCCGCGCAGCTATTCGATCATCGAGCAGGGCATGATCTCCAAGCTGATCGAAGCCAAGCCCGAGGAGCTGCGCAACTTCATCGAAGAAGCCGCCGGCATCTCCAAGTACAAGGAGCGTCGGCGGGAAACCGAGAACCGCATCCGTCGCACCCAGGAAAACCTGGCGCGCCTGAGCGACCTTCGCGAGGAGCTGGAGCGCCAGCTCGAGCGCCTGCACCGCCAGGCCCAGGCTGCCGAAAAATACCGCGAGCACAAAGCCCAGGAGCGTCAGCTCAAAGCCAGCCTGACGGCGTTGCGCTGGCGCGACCTCGATCTGCGTGTCGGTCAGCGCGGTGGGGTGATTGCCGATCAGGAAGTGGCGCTCGAAGCCCTGGTGGCCGAGCAGCGCAATGCCGATGCCGGCATCGAACGCCTGCGCGACGGCCACCACGAGCTCTCGGAGCGTTTCAATCAGGTGCAGGCACGCTTTTACTCCGTGGCCGGCGACATCGCCCGCGTCGAGCAAAGCATCCAGCACGGCCAGCAGCGCCTGCGCCAGTTGCAGGCCGACCTGCAGGAAGCCGAGCGCAGCCGGCAGGAAACCGAATCCCACCTGGGCCATGACCGTACCTTGCTGGCGACCCTCGGCGAAGAGTTGGAGATGCTCCAGCCCGAGCAGGAACAGACCTTGGCCGCCGCCGAAGAGGCCGCCGCCACGCTCGAGGAAGCCGAGCTGAGCATGCAGGGCTGGCAAGAACAGTGGGACGCTTTCAACACCCGCTCTGCCGAGCCGCGGCGTCAGGCCGAGGTGCAGCAGTCGCGTCTGCAGCAGCTGGAATCAGGCTTGGAACGCTTGCTCGAGCGCCAGCGCAAGCTGAGCGAGGAGCGTGATCAACTGGGCGCCGACCCGCAGGACGCCGCCATGCTGGACGTCGCTGAGCAGGTGGCCAGCAGCGAAATGCTCATCGAAGAGATGCAGCTCAGCGAGGAGCAGGCGGTCGAGGGCCTGGAGGTGGTGCGCAGCCAGCTGCAGCAGGCCACCCAGGCGCAACAGGCCCGGCAAGCCGACTTGCAGCGCCTGGGCGGTCGCCTGGCCTCGCTCGAAGCCCTGCAGCAAGCCGCGCTCGAGCCGGGTGGCGGTACCGCC